>JAAYWB010000054.1 GCA_012516855.1 Candidatus Cloacimonadota bacterium | reverse complement strand
CAACATCAAGGGACAGGAGCTGTATTCCGGCAGGGCCAGCCGGCATCACAAAGGGCAAGGCTTTGAGCTTCCCAAAGAGGCTCTTGACCCTTTGTCCGCCGGGATTTACCTCATCAGCCTGAATCCTGGTAACGGCAAAACCGCCACTGCCAGGCTGGTAGTGGCTGAATAAAGCTTCCTATCAAATCGGGGGGCCCGGCATCCAGCGAAAACTGTGAGCATGGACTTCAGGCGTTGCTGCTGTCGTCGATGCTCGTTCCTCGCTCGACGCCAGCCAGGTAGCTCTGAAGATCAGGACTGTCCGTCATTCCAGCGCTTCCACCCATTCAAATTGAACGTGAGTCAAAAAAAGACGCGGATGGATTCCGCGTCTTCTGATATCATTTGCCTGCTTCACTCCTTACAAAGGGGCATAAGCCGGACGGATGCTATTGCTGTTTGCCTATCTCCATTCCGCGTTTGATGGCCGCGAGGTTCTTTTCCAGCAAATCTGGGTCTTTGGCTTTCAGGAAGGAAGTGAGGTCTTCCTCCATGGTTTCGTATTTGATGAGCCCTGTTTTGCCGATCACAATGCCGATGGCCAGCATGTTCATAACCCGCATGGAGCCGATTTCCAGAGAGATGTCGGTCATGGGGGCGGCCACGATCTGAACGTCGTCCCGTTTGCAGCCGTGGGGGCAGGAGTTGGTGTTGATGATCACCACCCCGCCGGAGCGGACACTGGGTCCGAATTTATCCAGGGAAGGCTGGTTCAGGGCCACCAACACATCGGGGTAGCTCACGATGGGAGAAGCGATGGGGCCGTCGGAAACAACGGTGGAGACGTTGGCGGTTCCGCCGCGCATTTCGGGGCCGTAGGAAGGCAGCCAGGAGACGTTCTTTCCTTCTTTCATACCCGCCTGGGCGATGAATCTGCCAATGGTGAGAACGCCTTGTCCGCCGAATCCCGCGCAAATCATTTCAGTAGTCATCATTCCACCCCCTCGCCCTTGTCCCGGAACAAGCCGGGCTTGAAGAAGGGCAGCATGTTTTCCCGCGCCCAATCGCGCGATTTGACAGGGTCCATACCCCAGTTGGTGGGGCAGGTGCTTATGAATTCGATAAAGGTAAAGCCGCGGCCTTCTTTGTTATAGCGGATGGCTTTGTCCACGGCCTTTTTGGCTTTAATAATCTCGGCCGGGCTGAGCAGCGACACCCTTTCAATATAATAGGGCGCCACCAGGGTGGCCAGAAGTTCGCAAACGCGGATGGGATAGCCGATATCGTCCACTTTGCGGCCATAGGGGCTGGTGGTTGTCTTCATCTCGGGTAGGGTGGTGGGGGCCATCTGGCCTCCCGTCATGCCGTAGATTGCGTTGTTCACAAAGAAAACGCTGATGTGCTCGCCACGATTCGCGGCGTGAACTATCTCGGCGGTGCCGATGGCGGCAAGGTCGCCATCGCCCTGATAGGTAAAGACATGCATGTCCGGCCGGGCACGTTTCACACCGGTGGCGACAGCCGGGGCGCGTCCGTGGGCGGCTTCAGCCATGTCGAAATTAAAGAATTTATAGGCGAAAACAGAGCAGCCAACAGGGGCCACCCCGGTCATTAAATTGATCAGCCCCTGCTCTTCGATCGCTTCAGCGATGAGGCGGTGGGCCACTCCGTGGAGGCAGCCGGGGCAATAGGTGAAGGGTGTTTTGGTGAGAGTTTCAGGTCTTTTGGCGATTACTTGCATTTCTTTCCTCCTTCTTAGAAACAGGCTTCCAGTTTGGCCTGGATCTCCGCCGGGGTGAACACAATCCCGCCAACCTTTCCCCAGAATTTAACCGGGACCTTGCCGGCCACGGCGATCTTTACATCGTCCAGCATTTGGCCGGTGTTGAGTTCAAACACATAAACTTCCTTCACCTTGGGGCCGATGGCGGCGGCCACAGCCTCGTAAGGATAAGGCCAGCAGGTGATGGGACGGATGAGGCCAACGCTCTTGCCGGCGGCTGTGAGTTCGTTGATGGCGGATTTCACAATGCGGGAAGCGGTTCCCCAAGCCACGCAGAGCACCTCGTTGTCATTGGAGAGGTTGTAGGTATCATACTTGATTTCGTTTTTCTCGATCTCAGCGTACTTTTCATAGAGTTTTTCAACATGTTTTTCCAGCACGGCCGGATCGATCTCCAGGGAGTTTATCTCGTGGTGGTGTTTCTTGTCACCGTCTTCGTTGGGACAGATGCACCAGGAAAGGTGTTGGTTGCCAAGGGCTTCGATCTCTTTCTGGGTCTTCGCTTCCTTGAATTCCACCGGCTCCATCATCTGGCCCAGCATACCGTCGGCCAGAATCATTACAGGATTGCGGTATTTGTCTGCTAGATCGAAGGCCTCGGATGCCATGTCAGCGAATTCCTGCACGGAACTGGGAGCGAGCACGATGAGGCGGTAATCGCCATGTCCGCCGCCCTTGGTGGCTTGAAAATAGTCGCCCTGGGCAGGCTGGATGTCGCCCAGGCCGGGTCCGCCGCGCTGAACGTTGATGATCACCGCTGGTAGCTCCGCGCCGGCAATGTAGGAAAGCCCTTCCATTTTAAGGGAAATCCCCGGCGAAGAGGAAGAGGTCATCACGCGTTTTCCGGCTCCTGCGGCGCCGTAAACCATATTGATGGCTGAGACTTCGCTTTCAGCCTGGAGGAAGGTTCCCCCCACCTTGGGCATCATCTTGGCCATGTATTCGATAAGCTCGCTCTGAGGCGTGATCGGATAGGCGAAATAGAGGCGGCAGCCGGATCTGATCGCGGCTTCGGCCACGGCTTCGTTTCCTTTCATCAATATTTTCGACATCTCAACCTCACTTCTCGACCGTGATTGCCACATCGGGGCAGGTCATATAACACATTTTGCAGGCTATGCATTCATCCTGCTTGAAACACTCTGCGTAGTGGTATCCTTTCGCGTTAATGTCCTCTGAAAACCGGATGATCTTCTTGGGACAGGCAGCGATACAGAGTCCACAACCTTTGCAGTAAAACGGGTCAACCGTCATTTTGGGCATGGTCGTACTCCTTTTCTATTGTAATAATTCGTTTCTGTGATATAGCAGGCAACAGGGGATTTCTGTCAAACTATTTCTTCCGTCGCCCTCCCGGCAGGGGTTTATGAGGCCAAATTCGATAATCCAGCTAAAAGGGATCCCATCCCGAAGTTTTCAAGGCCGCGGAAGCCCGATTGACCGCCAAGGCCTACATATTGCGGCACAAGCAGATAAGCAGAAAAAACGAAAAATAAACTTGACAAAAATTGGTGGCTCAAAAAGTTCAGCGGCGAGACATAAGCAAAACATGGAAAACCAATATGAGAAATCAATCTAAGAAAACTCTCTCCACTGTTTTCGCTATCTGGGTGATGTTCATCGCTCCGATTTTAGCGCAAACAGTGGTGGGACAACCGAGCACGGAAGAGCTCACAATCCCTTATGAACAGGTGGCGGTGATCGATTCCCTGCAGAACCAAGAACCTCCAAGCGTGGAGGAAGCTCCACCGGGCGAGACCTGGGTAGCCTCCTACTACGGTAAACGCTTCCACGGTCGACGCACAGCCAGCGGTGAAGTTTACAATCAAAACGCTATGACCTGCGCACACAAAACCCTCCCATTCCAAACCCTCCTTAAAATTACCAATCCCAAAAACGGCAAGAACGTCATAGTTCGTGTTACCGACCGTGGCCCTTTCAAACACGGACGGGATATAGACCTCTCCTACGGCGCGGCAAAGGAAATCGGCATGCTCGCGGCCGGCGTGATGAAGGTGGAAGTAGTGCAACTTCAGGACAGGAAAGAATACACCGAGCTTTAGCTCAACCCATCCTGAAACAAAACACGGAATCAATCCTTGCCCTTATCCCAGAGTAACGATTGATTCCATTTTTGTTTGTGGAAGAATCTATGCCTGAATTGATAAAGAAGCTGGCCCTGTCTCCCGAGGTAAGTTCAGCGTTTGCCAAACGCCGGCCGGTGGTGGCACTGGAATCCACGGTGCTCACGCACGGCCTGCCCTGGCCGCAAAACCTGGCTGTGTTCCGGAAATTGGAAGAAATCATCGTGAACGAGGATGTGACCCCGGCCACGATAATCGTTTTGGACGGAACAGCGCATATTGGAGTGACTGAGAGTCTCATTGAGGATATCACCCCGTCGCTGAAAAAGCCGGGAACATTCCTAAAACTGGGCTCGCGGGACCTGCCTCTGGCCCTCAGCCTCGGCCACAGCGGAGGGACCACGGTTTCCGCCACCATGAAGCTGGCATCTCTGGCTGGGATCAAGGTTTTCGCCACCGGCGGGATCGGCGGCGTTCACCGCGGTTGGGAAAAGGCCCCGGACGTTTCCAGCGACCTGACCGCCCTCGCGTCTATTCCTGTGACGGTGGTTTCCTCCGGCTGCAAGGCCATTTTGGACGTTCCCGCAACCCTGGAGTATCTGGAAACCCTGGCCGTGCCCGTTCTGGGCTGGAAAACTGACAGCTTTCCCCTCTTCTACACCGCAGAAAGCGAACTCCGCATCGACCGGATTGACAGCGTGGAGGGTTTCTCCCTGCTGTGGAAAAACCATCTGGAACTGGGCGGGAAAGGCCTGCTGATCGCCAATCCCATCCCTGCCGCGGACAGCATTCCGGCCCCGCAAATGGAAGCTTTCATAAATCAGGCTTTGGTCGCCGCCCGACTGCACGGAATCACCGGAAAAGCGCTCACGCCTTTTCTGCTTGACTATCTGGCGCAGGCTACTAAAGGTGGCTCCGTAACTGCCAATCTGGCGCTGCTGCGCAACAACGCGAAAGTGGCGTCTGAACTGGCCAAGGCAATTGTTTAAGAGGAACAAGCCATGAGAATTTACATCTCGATCGACATGGAAGGCATGCCCGGAACTTTCAATTGGGAACATGAAAAGACGGACCGTCCGGCCGTGCGGAAATGCATCACCCAGCATGTGACCACGGCTCTGTTAGCCGCCTTGGGCAGTCCCCACGCCGCCATGATCGAAGAGATCACCATTGCCGACTCCCACAGCGGGGGCGATAACCTTGATTACAGCATCACAGAGCTTGATGCCAGGATCAACCTAATCTCAGGCTGTCCCCGGCCCCGCTACATGATGCCGGAACTCAGCAAGGATTACAGCCAAGTCTGGCTGCTCGGCTACCACAGCGGCACCGGCGCCTTGCGCGGAAACATGGACCACACCTATTCAAACAGCCGCATCCACAATATCTGGATCAACGGCCAGAGAATGAACGAAGCCCTCATCAATTCTGCCTTTGCGGGTTATAAACAAATCCCCGTCACCCTTGTCACCGGCGACGAAGCCTTGAAAACCGAACTCGCAGCTCCCATGCCCTGGCTGGAATATGTGGCCACCAAGCAAGCCGTGGCCAAGTTTTCAGCCAAAAACTACTCCCGGCTGGCCGTGGACAAAAGAACCCGCGCAACCGTTTTGAATGCCCTGTCCAAAAGCCCGGACAGTCTGCCGCTGTATAGGTTTGAAGCCCCCATCACCCTCAAAATCGAGTTCAACCACAGCTCAATGGCCGACCAGGCCGCCCTGATGCCCTACACCAAACGCCTTGACGGACGCACCCTCGAATTCACGGCTGACGACTATGAGATAGTTTTCGAGACCATCATGGTGCTGGTCTATCTGGCCTCAACCACCTCAATGTAAGGAGCGGAAATGGATCCCGTGCTTGTAACCATCGCCAAGTTCAGAGACAACTTTGAAGCCGACCTCGCCAGGGAGTTCCTCGCGGACAACGGCATTCAAGCTTTTTTGCAAAATGAACTGGTTTACTCCATGCTTCCAGGCATCCTGCCAGGCAAATTCGACATCGAATTGCAGGTTGCCTCAAGCGATGAGGCCCACGCTAGGGAACTTCTGGCCCAACAGCAGAACACGCCTGAGATAAGGAATATCCTCATCGCCAACGGCGCCATCCTCGAAGGACATTTTTTGCTCACCTCCGGCAAACACAGCGGCACCTACGTGGAAAAGATCAGGCTGCTGCAGGATCCCGCTGCCGCCGCCAAGATCTGCAGATTGCTGGCCGAACTTTTGGAACCCTTTGATTTCGACACCGTGGTGGGCCCCGCTTACGGCGGGATCGTACTGGCCTTTGAAGTGGCCCGGCTGTTGGGCAGGAACTTCGTTTTCAGCCAGCGCAAGGACGAGCGGATGACGATCCGCAGCGGCTT
Source organism: Candidatus Cloacimonadota bacterium (assembly GCA_012516855.1). Lineage (NCBI taxonomy): Bacteria > Pseudomonadati > Candidatus Cloacimonadota > Candidatus Cloacimonadota bacterium. The sequence goes on along the minus strand of JAAYWB010000054.1, from coordinate 2,847 downwards.
TGACCTCTCCGGGGTGAAAAAGGCCGTGGTGGTCGAGGATATAATCACCACCGGAGGTTCCGTGCGCGAGGTTATCGCTTGCCTCAGCGAGCGCGGAATCGAAGTCCAGGCCGTAGCCGGAATCGTGGACCGCTCCGGCGGCGAGGCTGATTTTGGCTGTCCCTTCCTGTCCCTGCTGAAAATGGACATCCCCGCCTGGAACGCTGAATCCTGCCCGCTTTGCGCGTCCCAGGTCCCGCTCACCCGTCCCGGCGCCAGCGACAAGCTGCTCTGAAGCTTTGAACGACATCGCCGTCATCGCTCTCAGCCGCTGGGAGCGCCAGCAACTAGCCGCGATCTGGAGATTCTTTCCTTTCGCCTCTGATATTAGCTGGCATTACCTTTACACGGGACCGGAGGACCAGGAAGAATTGCCCGCCCATCCAGGTTTCCGCCCCCAGGCCTTTTCCGCGGCCAATCCGGTGTCCGCGATGCGCGATCACATTGAGAAAGAGGGAATTACGCGGCTTTGCTTTGCCAGCCTGGGCACGCTGAGGCGCTGGGCCCTTGCCACAGGATCATCCCCCATCACGCTTTACGAAGGTGCCAGGCTCTCTTTGGCAGATCTGAGCGCGCTGGAAGAGGGTTTCACGGCGCGGATAGATGAACTCTGCCAGGCCCTAGCCCGCCATCCGGCCATCTTGCTCGCCGAAGCGGAAACCCTGGGTCAGCCCAAAGACGGCAGCGTCTATGCGGATTTTGAAGCCTTCCGCCGCGCCCGCTACGGCGAACTGCTCTGCACCGGAAACCGCGATCTGGTCTCTGCCGTCTGCCACTCAAGCCTGCCCTCGTTCACAGTGCGCCATATCGGTGAAGGCTGGCAGGCGCTGAACCTCGCATTGGATGAGGAAAAGGTGGATTTCCTGACCGCCCTGAACCGCCTGCGCCATGCCTCGGCCGATGCGGTTGAAAACACTCCCGGATGCAAATCAGGAAGCCCCTCCGCGTATCAGACCTCCTATTCGCTTTTCGCGCAATATTACGATTCCTACATGTCGCACGTGAACTACGAACAGTGGGTGGACCTGATCCTGTCCTGGCACAAGCGTGTGGCGCAAGAAACCCCCAAACGAGTTATGGAACTTGCCTGCGGAACCGCCAACGCCTCCGAGATCCTGGTTTTCCGGGGCATGGAAGTGGATGCCTGCGACATTTCGCCCTACATGCTTCACGTGGCAGATGCCAAACCCTTCAAACCCTCCCTCTTTCTCAATTCGCTCACCGATCCCATCCCCGGTGGCGGCTACGACCTCATCTTCTGCCTCTTCGACAGCTTCAACTATCTGGTGAAAAAAGCCGATGCCATCCAACTGCTCAACCACGCGCATAAGGCCCTCAAACCCGGCGGCACCTTCGTTTTCGACATCTCCACCCTCAAAAACAGCCTGGAGAATTTCTGCGACACCACCTCCTTCAACCGCGTCCGTGACGGCTACCTTGTCCAGATTTCCACTTATGAACCATTAACCTACCGCCAAATAACGCATTTGCTCCTCTTCCGCAAGAACCTCAACGCTTATGAGCGTTTTGAGGAACGCCACGTGCAGAGGGTGTACCGGTCCCCGGAACTTGTTGAGCTCTGCGCCGCTTCCAAACTGCGTCTCAAGGCCATCTTCTCTCCGGATACCAGGCCCAATCTGATTTCCCGCGACGGCAACGACCTCGACAACCGCTATTTCCGCCTCTTCTTTCTGCTCCAAAAACCGCTGTGAACGCTCTCTACGCCCACGACCTGGGCATTGCCAACCTCCAAGGCCGCCTGATCGGGGTGGACGAAGCCGGACGCGGCGCGCTGGCCGGGCCCGTGGTGGTGGCAGCCGTGGTATTGGATTACAGCCATCCCATCCCGGATATCAACGACAGCAAAAAACTCTCCCCCCGCCGCCGGGAACAGCTTTTCGCCGAAATCACCTCCTCCGCATCGGCCTGGTTCATCGTTGAGGTGGACGCCGCCTGGATTGATAGCCACGACATCCTGCAGGCCACGCTGAAAGGGATGCGGGAAGCCGTGACCGCCATCGCCGCGGAAAACGACCTCTGCCTTATCGATGGAAACCAGCTTCCGCCAAGGCTTATCTGCCCGGCAAACAGCCTGATCCACGGAGATTCGCTCTCCGCCTGCGTCGCAGCCGCCTCCATCCTCGCCAAGGTCCACCGGGACCGCCTCATGGCCGGCTACGAACCCCAATATCCGCTCTACGGCTTCGCCCAACACAAGGGTTACGGAACGGCAAAGCACCTTCAGGCCATTTCAGACCACGGACCCTGCCCCATCCACCGCAGGACTTTCGCGCCCCTTTCCCAGATTTGACCGCGTTTTCAGACACGCAATCCTGTCTGTAACACGCCATCCCACTTTGCGAACAAGCAAAGCGATGCCTACTGGCCGTTAAGGCCCTGTCCCGTGTTCCTGAATCGCCTCCCGCATGATGCCCGCATTTGATACGGGAATTGTGCGCGTGGCGTGCGAGGGGGATGGACTCGGGCGCTAAGGACGCGGCTGGCAGGATACGATGGTGGTATGGCCCGCGGGGCGGAAGAAAGATAACGCGGGTGAGGAGTGAGCAAAGCGAACGGAACCCCTCGACAGCGATTTCCCAAACCTATCAAAGCCTCGCAGAGGCGACAGAACCGCGGAGTTGATTTCTGACGCCCGCAAGGGGCTTTCCACCTTGTTGTTGCCCTTGTACAATGAGGTTACGCACCCTCGCTATCGTTATGTCGCCCTACGGGCTTGACCTGGAATCCAGAAACAACCACCGCCCAGCCCCCAACCCACGTCATTCCGGGCTTGACCCGGAATCCAGT
>JAAYWB010000053.1 GCA_012516855.1 Candidatus Cloacimonadota bacterium | reverse complement strand
TGATGGTCTCTTTTTCCATGTTTGGCTCCTGTGTTATATGGAACCAAAATGAATTGCATAGTTATTTTGTCAAGAAGTTATTACACCTACTTTATGTCCACTTTTGCGTGCAACGGTCTTTGCTATTGTATTCCGCCCCAGAGTGTTACTCACCCGAATCGACAGAGAGCCTCAGAAACACGGCAGAGGCACCGCGCAAAATTCAGCTTGTGGTTATTCCTCGCGGATCACCAACCAGATTGGGAAAGGAGGGATTCCTATTGGGAAAGGGAGCCGATGATCTGCGGCAGATCCTTAATCATTTCATCGAGCAGGTCAGGCCGATTGCCGCCGCCCATGGCGGAATCGGGCCGGCCGCCGCCCTTGCCTTCCAGCTTGGCGGAAACTGCCTTGACGATGTTTCCGGCATGGAATTTGGGTCGCAGCTTCTCCCCCACAACGCAGAGGATCGTCACCTTTTCCCGCGCGGTCGCGAAGAGCAGTGAGATAGCGTCGGGGGCACGGTCTTTTAGAGAATCGCCCAGTTCGCGGAGCTTGGCGGCGTCGGCATCGATTTTCTGGCTGAGCAGCTTGAAATCACCAAGGTCTTTAATCCCGCGTATGAGTTCAGCAGCCTCGGCATCAGCTTTTTGGGCGTCCAGCTGTTTTAACAGCTGTTCCAGTTCCTGCACCCGGTTTTGCAGAGCTTCGATCTTGGAATCCAGCATCTTTTCGGGAACGTGGAGCTTATCTGCCAACTGGGCCAGTTTGCGCTGAAGGTCCAGAACAAACTGCTCGGCGGCGCGTCCTGTGAGGGCTTCGATGCGCCTTATCCCCGCGGCGGAGGAGCTTTCGGAAACGATCTTGAAGAACCCGATCTCACCGCTGGCGGAAACGTGGGTGCCGCCGCAAAGCTCTTTGGAATAGTCCGATACGCTCACCACGCGAACCTGCTCAGAGTATTTTTCACCGAACAGGGCGATGGCGCCTTCCGAGCGGGCTTCAGCGATGTTTTTAAGTTCCACAGAAACCGGGAGGTTGTCTCGGATAGCAGCATTGACGATGCTTTCGATGGAATTGATCTCGACTGGGGTCAGGGCCTGCATGTGGGTGAAATCGAAACGCAGATAGTCAGGACCAACCAGCGAGCCTTTCTGCTGCACGTGTTCGCCCAAAACGGTGCGCAAGGCCTTGTGGAGCAAATGGGTGGCTGTGTGGTTGCGCATGATGTCCTGGCGCCGGGGCAGATCGATCTCCGCTGTGACGGGATTGCTATTTATAGCCCCGCTGATGAGGGTGCCACTATGGATGAAGTGATCGTCATTCTTCCTCACCTGGCTGACCTGCATCTCAAAGCCGGAATTGAAGATGCGCCCTGTGTCAGCCAACTGTCCTCCGGATTCCGCGTAAAAGGGGCTGCGGTCCAACTGCAAATGAAGCAGGCCGTCTTCGCTTATTCTGTAACGTTGGATTTGCGCGGTGGCGTTGTTCTTCTCATATCCCAAAAACACTGTCGGAGATGAAGCTTCCAGTTCGATCCAGTCCTCGGAACTGGCCTCGAAGGCAAATTTGGAACTCTTGCGGGCCCGGGCGCGCTGGGCTTCCATCTCTTCCTCGAAGCCGTCGGTGTCAACCCTGAGATTCTTTTCGGAAGCCAAGATCAGGGTGAGGTCAAGCGGAAAGCCGTAAGTGTCGTAAAGCATGAAGGCGTCTTTGCCGGAGATGAGGTCACCTTCGAGTTTGACGCAAATCTGGTCGAGATGCTCCAAACCCTTGTCCAGGGCTGCGGTGAAACGTTCTTCCTCGGCCTTGATCACCATGCGGATATAGGCTTCCTTGCCCGCCAGCTCGGGAAAATGGTGGCCCATGATGGAAATTACGGTATCCACCAGATGGAACATGAAGGCTTCGGCAAAACCCAGCAGGCGCCCATGCCGGGCTGCCCTTCTGAGGATTCGGCGCAGAACGTAGCCCCGGCCCTCGTTGGAGGGGAAACCGCCGTCGGCAAGGGCGAAGCAGAGGCAGCGAACATGGTCTGCGATCACGCGATGTGATGTGCCGGTTTCAGGTGTGTAGGGCACTCCGCTGAGCTCTGCCACGCGCTCTATGATTGGTAGGAAGAGGTCGGTCTCGTAATTGCTGTCCTTTCCCTGCAGCACCTGCACAAGGCGCTCGAAACCAGCTCCGGTATCCACAAACCTGTCTTTGAGCGGGGTGAGTGAGCGGTCCGCCTCGCGGTTGTACTGGATGAAAACGAGGTTCCAGAGCTCTATGTAGCGGCCACAGTCACCACAGATTTCACAAATGTGGCCTTCCTCGCCCTGACGGGAACAGTGGTCCGGACCGCGGTTAATGTGGATTTCGCTGCAGGGTCCGCAGGGGCCGGTATCCCCCATTTCCCAGAAATTGTCCTTGTCGCCCTGGTAGGAAATGTGGGCTGGATCGATATCGGTGATAGATTTCCATATCTCGAAGGCCTCCTGGTCAGAGTCGTGCACGGTGGCGTAAAGCTTGTCCTTGGGCAGCTTCCAGACTTCGGTAAGCAGTTCCCAAGCCCAGAGGATGGCCTCTTTTTTGTAATAGTCGCCGAAAGACCAGTTGCCCAGCATTTCAAAAAAGGTGTGGTGATAGCCGTCCCTGCCCACTTCCTCAAGGTCGTTGTGCTTGCCTCCGGCGCGGATGCACTTCTGGCTGTTCACGGCACGCTTCGTTTCCGCTTCCTTCAAGCCGAGGAAGACATTTTTGAACTGATTCATGCCTGCGTTGGCAAAAAGCAGGGTGGGATCGTCTTCCGGCACCACCGGCGAGGAGGGCACAAAGATGTGTCCGCGCTCGAGGAAAAAGTCGATGAAGGTCTGGCGGATCTCTTTATTTGTCAGCACTTGGAGCTTCTCCCAGTCCTTCGACGTGATCGAAGTTTTCAATGATCCACTTTTCCGCGCTCCAGGCTGCCACAGCGCCGTCGCTGGTGGCGGTGACCACCTGGCGCAGAACGGTACTGCGGATATCCCCCGCTGCATAAATGCCGGGAACGTTGGTGTGCATGTGGTCGTCAGTGAGCAAAAAGCCTCCGCTGTCCTGTTCCAGCATGGATTCCAGCAGTTCGTTGTTAGGCAGGATGCCCACATAGATGAAAACTCCATCAACCGGGACGAAGGAAGCCTGTTGGGTCTTGACGTTCACCACTTCCAGCTTCTCGATTTTTCCGTTGCCATGGATTTCCCTAACAACAGAATCCCAGATGAATTCTATCTTGGGGTTCTTGAAAGCGCGCTCCTGAAGGATCTTCTGGGCACGGAGTTCATCGCGGCGGTGGATCACGATCACTTTGGAGGCAAAGCGGGTTAGGAAAAGCCCCTCTTCGATGGCGGAATCTCCTCCGCCGACCACTGCCACCACTTTGTTCCGATAGAGCGCGCCGTCGCAGGTAGCACAGTAGGATACGCCGCGGCCGGTGAAACGCTCTTCCCCCGGCACGTTGAGCAGTCTGGGATGGGCGCCGGTGCAAACGATCAAAGCCTTGGCGCGGTATTTATTCTCTTGGGTTTCTACTATCTTGCAAAGCCCCTCCAGACCAATGGCGGTAACCTCTTCGTCAATTATATGGGCTTGAAAGCGTTCGGCCTGCTGGCGCATTTTATCGGTGAGTTCAAAGCCTGAAATCGGTTCCGGAAAACCGGGATAGTTCTCCACTTCGTCGGTCACGTTGATCTGGCCGCCGATTATCCCTTTTTCGAACAGACCGGTTTTCAGGCCGCCACGGGCAGCGTAGATAGCTGCGCTCAGCCCGGCGGGGCCGCCACCGATTATCATCACGTCGTAATACATTAAATACCTCAATATCAGGAATTTCTTGGAAGTTAACGTGTCTTTTGAACCGCCCTCCTCCGTCAAGGAAATTATCTGGATAGCCGGAATCTGAAAAGAACTTGACCGAATTGGCGGAAGTAGCTTTTTTGGTTAAAAGTAGAAATTAGGGAGCGACAAAATGAGTTTGCCTGTTTTGCGTAGAATGGCTCTGATGGCTGGAAGAAAACAAGGTCTGGAAGCTTTTCGGACAAGGGGGCAGGAATGAATTATAGGGTTTCCGTGCTGCAATATGAGCCCCGTCTGCTTGACCTGAGCGGCAATCTGAAGCAGTTGAAACAGATGTTGAGCGGGCTGGAAACAGACCTTGTAGTGCTGCCTGAGCTTTGCGCCACCGGTTATGTTTTCACCTCTCTGGAGGAAGTGGCCTCCGTTGGCGAGGAAGTGCCCTCCGGAGCGGCTTTCGGAACTTTCAGCGCTCTGGCTTCGGAAAACCGGTTCAGCATCGTTTACGGCTTTGCCGAACGGAGCGGGAATATATTCTACAACTCTGCTGCCCTGATAAATCCCGACGGAAGTTACCATATTTACAGGAAAACACATCTCTTTGACCGCGAGAAGCTCTTTTTCACCCCCGGCGACACCGGATTGCACGTTTTCCCAGCCAAGGATGGAGTGCAGGTGGGGATGATGGTTTGCTTCGACTGGACCTTCCCCGAATCGGCGCGAACCCTGGCCCTGAAAGGCGCTCAGATTATCTGCCACCCCACAAACCTAGTTCTGCCCTGGTGCCAGCAGGCAATGACCACCAGAAGCTTGGAAAACCGGGTGTTTTCCATCACTTCCAATCGCACCGGAGATGAAAGCAACGGCGGGGTGAGCCTCCATTTCACCGGCCAGAGCCAGATCCTGGGCACCAAGGGAGAGATCCTAACCCGGATGAGCATGGAAGAAACCGGGGTGCGGACCTGTGAAATCGATCCCGAACTCGCTTTTGACAAACAGGTGTCACCCTTGAACCACGCTTTTTCAGACCGACGTCCGGCCTTTTATGATTTATGAATGATGAGCTGAAACGGGAAATTCAAAGGCTGCGGGCTGAGATAGAACGCCACAACCTGCTCTATTACGAGCTGGCCAATCCCTCCATAAGCGATTATGAATATGACCAGCTGGCGCGTCAGCTTAAAGAAATGGAAGCCCTTTTGGAGGCTGATGAGCGCGGTAAATCGCCCCTGGACAAGGTGGGCAGCGACCTGAGGCCGGGAGCGGAGACGATCCCCCACTTGCAGAGGATGTACAGCCTTGACAACAGCTATTCCACGGAGGAACTGGAACAGTGGTGCACCAAACTCGCTTCCGAACTTGGTTTCTTCCCCACCCTTACCGCTGAGCTTAAAATCGACGGCTTTTCCATCAACCTATATTTTGAAAACGGCGAACTTGGCCATGCCACAACGCGCGGCGACGGCATCACCGGCGAGGTGGTAACTCCAAACATCTTAACCCTATCCTCCATCCCGAAGAGTATTTCACACCTCTCACCCATCGAAATTCTCGGTGAGATATACATTCCCGTGGCAGATTTTCTGAAACTCAACGAAGAGCGACAAGCCAATGAAGAAAAGGCTTTTGCCAATCCGCGCAACGCCGCTGCCGGCTCCATCAAGCTGAAAAACCCTGAAGAGGCGAAGAAGCGCCACCTGAACGCCATCTTTTACAGCGTTAGCAACAGCCCGGATTTGCCTCTGCAAAGGCAGTCCAAACTTCTTGCCTGGCTGGCGGAGCAGGGATTCCCCACGTCTGGCCAGTTCAGGGTTTGCGCCAGTTACAACGAGGTTAGGGAATTCTGCGACCACTGGGAAAATGAACGCTACGGCCTGCCTTACGAGATCGACGGAGTGGTGGTGAAAGTGGATGATCTTGCTCTGCAAAAGCGATTGGGCTTTACCGCCAAAAGTCCCAAATGGGCAGTGGCCTTCAAATTCAAGCCGGAGGAAAAGGAAACCCACTTGCTGGAGGTGCAATATCAGGTGGGACGCACCGGAGCGGTGACCCCGGTGGCCATCCTGGAGCCGGTCTACATCTCCGGCAGTACCGTCTCACGTGCCACCCTGCACAACGAGGATGAAATAAAGCGGCTGGACCTGCATCTGAACGACACCGTGCGCATTATCAAATCAGGCGAAATTATACCCAAGATCCTCACCGCCATCCCAGCCAAACGCGAACCAAACGCCGTTCCGGTGGGATTCCCAGCCAACTGCCCCGTCTGCTCCAGCCAGCTTGAACGGGATGAGGAAGGCGCCATCAGCTATTGCCCTAACGCCTCCTGCCCCGCCCAATTGCAGCGCCGCATTGAGCACTTCGCCTCCCGCGATGCAATGGACATCAGCGGCCTGGGCACCAGCCTGATCGCCAGATTACTGGAGCAAAACATGATCGCCGGCCTCGCTGACATCTACCGGCTTGATTATGAAGCCTTGGCACAGCTTGACCGCTTTGGCGAGAAATCAGCCGAAAACCTCAGGAACTCCATCGAAGCCAGCAAAGCCAGGAATTTCGACCGGGTGCTCTTTGCCCTCGGAATCCGTTATGTGGGTTCCGTCACGGCACGCCATCTCGCCGAGTATTTTGGCACGGTGGATGAACTGCTGATTGCCGGGGAAGAAACCCTGGCCCGGGTTCCAGAGGTGGGAAGCAAGATCGCCCTGTCCCTGAAAGCCTGGTTTGGTAACCCCCTCAATCTGAAATTGGTGGAGAAGCTGCGCGCTCAGGGCCTGCGTTTCAGTTACGAGCTGCGGCGCGAATCGGAAACCCTGGCCGGCAAGACCTTTTTGCTCACGGGCAGCCTGGATAACTACGACCGCAAGACTATGGAGGAACTCATCCGCAGACACGGAGGCCGTATCGTGAGCGGCGTTAGCACCAGCCTTAACTATCTGGTGGTCGGCGCCAAACCGGGCTCCAAACTGGCCAAAGCGCAGAAGCTGCCTTCTGTGAAGATAATCAGTGAAATCGAGTTGCTGGAGTTGATCGGCTGATGAAGATCCTCTCGCGCTACATTCTGCGGGAACACATCGCGCCTTTTTTCTTATCACTGCTGGTGGTTACTTTTGTGCTGCTGATCGACCGCGTGATCGACCTGCTGGACCTGATCATCGAGAAAAAGCTGGATGCCAATACAGTGCTGCAGCTTTTCGGTCTTTCCCTGCCCTACATGATCGCCCTTTCCATCCCCATGGCAGTATTAGTGGCCACCATCCTGGCTTTTGGGCGCATGACAGTGGACCGCGAAACCATCGCCATGAAATCCAGCGGCATTAATCTCTACCGCATGTTGGGACCTCTGATAGTGACAACCCTCTTGCTGACCGGGGTGATGGCCTGGTTCAACCACTATTTTCTGCCCAACGCCAACCATAAGCTGAAAAACCTCACCGTGAAAATCGCCTATTACCGGCCCATGACCATCATCAAACCCAACGAATTCACAACCCTTACGAATTACACCATCTATGTGAGGGAAAACCTGAACAACGAGTTGCGCGAAGTGCTTATCTATGACCGCAGCCAGACCAAGCTGCCCCGGATTATCACTGCTGAAACCGGTGAAGTGGTGCAGCTTGACAATGGCAACAGCCTTCAGATCATCCTCCACAGCGGCGAAATGCACGAACGCAACGAACAGGAGCAGGGCAAATACCAGCTGCGGCGTTTCGAGAACTTTTCCGTGTACATCAGAGATTTGGCCACCAATCTGGATTTCACGGACAGCGCCTACCGCAGCGACAGGGAGATGACCTATCCCCAATTGATGGCAGCCATCCGAGCCAAGGAAACCGAACTTGCGGACAAAGACAGGGAACTGGGAAACTTGGACAAGCGTTTGCAAGCGCTGGAAAACAAGCCCAAAGACTATGCCAGCAGCGTGGAACAGCGGCGTTTGGGCATCATGAAGACCCAGGCAGAGGACCAAAAAAGGCAGATAACCGAAAACCTGCGCTCGCTGCAGGTGGAGTATCACAAGAAATTCGCCATCTCCTTTGCCATCGTCATTTTTGTGCTGATGGGCATCCCGCTGGGTCTGATGACCCGCACCAGCGGCATCGGCATGGCCTTTTCTGTGTCCAGCGTGATCTTCCTTATCTATTATGTGGCACTCACCGGCGGTGAAGAGCTGGCAGACCGTGCTCTCATGAGCCCCTTCCTCTCAATGTGGCTCACCAATATCGTGTTCATCGTTCTGGGAGTCCTGCTTGTTTACCTCTCCCTGCGGGAAAAGCATTTAATCAACCTCAACCTGCTCAGCTGGCGGCTTACCCACCGCAAGGTAAAGCTGGAAGACGCTCCGGATGAATTGATCCACTGAGGCCCCCTGTGCGTTTACTTGACCGTTACCTGATCCGGGAATTCCTCAAGACCTATCTGATCGTATTCCTCTCATTCTCAGTCGTTTTCATCGTGATCGACGTGATCGATAACCTCGCCCCCCTCATGCGCAGCGGCGCCACCCCCCAACTGGCCATCCTCTATTATTTGCTGCGCCTGCCCTATCTGATCGTGCTCACGTCTCCTGTAACGGTGCTGATCACCGGTTTGTTTCTGATGAACTCCCTTTCCAAGCACAACGAAAGCGTGGCGATGCGTGCTGCTGGAATTAGCATAACCAGAGCGATGCTGCCGCTTTTCGGATTGGGCTTGCTTATCAGCCTGGGCGTGGCCGTCTTTGGGGAATATGTGCTGCCCTGGGCGGAAAAAACCCGCAACTACGTTTATGACGTGAAGATCCAGGGCGCGCAGGCGGAGGACAACCTGCTCAAAGCAAGGGTGCACTATCAGGGCACAAAGAACGACTTTTACTATTTCGCCTTCTTCGACGGCTATCAAAACACCATCCGGGTTATCGACCTCACCAAGCTCGATCCCAAGGGCAAGGAGGTCTCCGAGCGGGTCACTGCTTCCTCCGCCGTCTGGCAAAAAGACCGCTGGCTGCTCCAGGATTGTGAGATAAGGCGCTTTGACAAAGGAAAGCAGACATATTATGCTTACTATCCCAGCACCACCCTGCCCCTGCTGGATGTGAAGCCGGAGGATTTTGTCCGCATTACCAAAAAAACGCTCTCGCTCAATTTCCCGGAGCTGAGGGAATACATAGCAAGGCTGAACAGGATGGGAGAGCCGGCCAATCGCGAGATTGTGGATCTGCACATGAAGCTGGCCTTCCCCCTCACAAACCTGATCGTGATCTTTTTCTTCATCCCTGTAGCCACATCGAACACCCGCTCCAAAAGCCGGGGCCTGGTTTTCCTGTTGGGCCTGGTGGTTTGCTTCCTCTACCTCATCATGGTGCGTGTGGCGCAAAGCCTTGGCTACAGCGGCGTTATCCCACCCGTTTGGGCTGCCTGGCTGCCCAATCTCATCTTCACTCTTCTGGGTCTGGCCTTCCTGCGCAAAGCCGAGATCTAAAAAAAACCTTGTAGAAAAACGGCCTTTGAAAATATTGGCTTTTCAAAGCGAATTTAACCCATCATGGGAGGAGATAAATGCTCGATAGCCTTAGAAAAAACCAGAAAATAATCGTCTATGTCGTGGCGATAGCCTTCATCCTCAGCCTTGGTGCCGGCGGCATCTTCGGCGGAGAAAGGCTGCTTGAATCTTTCCGGGGCAGATACCTTGGCAAGGTGAACGGAACAACGATCAGCCCGCAGGAATACAATGCCAAGGTCCAGGAAGTGGTTAAACGCTATGAGGACCAGGGCCAGAAAGTGGACGAGACCATGATGTCCTATGTTTACGACACCGCCTGGCGGGAGCTTGTGGACAACGCCCTCTGGCAGCAGCAGATCAAGAAGCACAGAATAAAGGTTTCAGACACCGAGATCAAGAACGCCATGGAAAACGATATTCCGGCCGAACTGCAGCAAAACCCCAATCTGCAAACCAACGGTAGGTTCGATAAAAGTAAATACTTCGCCGCCCTGAACAACAACTTTGAGCTCCGCGCGGCCATGTATCAGAGCATGAAAGAATACCTGCCCAAAAAGAAGCTGCAGGACAAGATCAAAAAAGAAGCCAAGATCACTGTTGACAGCCTCAAAGCTGAATTCATCAAGGAATCTGACACCGTCACCGGCAAGGCCATCTGGTTCGATTTCAACATGGCGGACAATGCCGCTGTGAACGTAACAGACGCCGAGGTGAAAAAGTATTACGAAGACAACAAGGACAAAGAATTCAAAAAAGGCCCCGCCACACGCCTCAAATACATCAGCATCCCCATCAAACCCTCCGAACAGGATTTCAACGATGTGAAGCTGGAAATCGATGATATCTACAACCAGCTTCAGCGCGACGCTGCTAGTTTCGCCGATATCGCCATCGAATATTCCGAAGACCCCGGCTCGGCAGATAGAGGCGGATCCCTGGGCAGATTCAAACGCGGGCAGATGGTCCCGGAATTTGACAAGGTTGCCTTCGCCCTCAAACCCGGCCAGATTTCCAAACCCTTCAGAACCCAGTTCGGCTGGCACATTGTTCGCTGCGACAGCGTCTTTCCCGCCCCTGACGGACAGGAAGAGGTTACCGCCAGTCACATCCTCTTTAAGGTAAACACCACAGAATCCACCCGCAACGAACTGCGCGACCAGGCCAGAGACGCCTCCAAACTGATCGCCAAAAAGGGCATCGACAAAGCGGCAAAGGAACTCAAGCTGGAAGTTACAACCTCACGCTGGCTGGCTCACGACAATCCTCAGATGGAAGGTTTTGGCGAACACGGCGGCCTTTTCCAATTCATGAAATCCAAAAAAGCCGGCAAGGTCTCGGAACCTTTTGTACTAAAGAACGGCGGCGAAAACATCTACGTGGTCGCCCAGGTTTTGGACAACAAGAAATCCTATTACGAGGATTTCGCTGAGAAAAGACTCCAGATTAAATTCGACCTCGAAAAAAAGAAAAAGATCGCATCCGTGAAGGCCAAAGCCGAAAACTTCGTAAAGCGCATTCCCAAGGAAAACTACCTCACCGCCGCGGTGGAGGAAGGCTGGAAAGTGATCGACCTGAATAACCACAAGGCAAAAACCCGCCTTGCCCCTCCAGTGAATGCCCAGTTGGACGACTTCGACAAAGCCGCCCTCGCCCTCAATTCCGGGGGCTGGTCTTCCCTCCTCACAACCAAGGAAGGCCCCTTCCTCATCTTTGCCGAAATCCGCAACAGACCAAATATGCAGGCTTTCGACAAAGTCAAACAGCAGGAAATCCGTGATAGCCTTGAAGACGCGGCCTTCAACCGCTGGTTCCAGCAGCTCCGCAAGGATGCCAAAATAATTGACAACAGGTATAAATTCGGTTATTAAGCAATAATGAGCAAATTGATGACCGGCGTTAGCGGGGTCCGGGGAGTCTTTGGAGACGCCCTGGGCCCCGAAGTCGTTCTGCGTTACGCGGCACGCTTCGGAAGCTTCATTTCCCAAAATTCCCTCTCCCCCGCCCGGGGAGCGAAACCGAAAATCGTGGTGGGCAGGGATTCCCGCACCACCGGTGTGGCCATGCTAAACTGCGTGACGGCAGCCCTGCTCAGCGTGGGTTGCGATGTTATCGACCTCGGCATTGTGGCCACCCCAACCGTCCTTCTGAATGTTAAAAAGCACTCCGCCCAAGGTGGGATCAGCATCACGGCTTCTCACAACCCGCCGGAGTGGAACGCCCTCAAATTCGTGGATGGTGACGGCATGTTCCTCTCCTCTGAAAAAGCAGCCGCGTTTCTGGATTCCGTGATGGAACCCCTGGCCTGGAACGGCTGGGAGAAGATGGGCCGCCTGAGTGAGGACACTGAAGGCACCGCCCATCATCTGGAAAAGGTTTTGGGAATTCCCTGGCTGGACCTGGAGCGGATTCGCGCGCGTAACTTCAAGGTGGTCATCGATTCCGTGAACGGCGCCGGCGGCCTCATTTCGCCGCTGCTGCTCAAAGCCCTGGGCTGCGAAGTCATCGCCATCAATTCCGCCCCCACCGGCGTTTTCGCCCATCCCGCCGAACCCCTGAACGAAAACCTGGCCCAGTTGGAGGAAGAGGTGCGCCGCCAAAAAGCCGACCTTGGCTTCGCCACCGATCCTGATGTGGACAGGCTTTCCATCGTGGATGAACACGGCGCCTGCATCGGTGAGGAATATTCCGTGGCCCTCGCGGAACTTTTCATCCTCCCAAAAAACCCCGGCCCCATCGTTGTTAACCTTTCCTCCTCCATGCTTTCCGACCACATTGCCGGGCTCTTCGGAGTGCCGGTCCACCGGGCCAAAGTGGGCGAAATCAATGTGGGCAAGCTCATGCGGGAATTGAAGTCCCCGGTGGGCGGAGAAGGCAACGGCGGCATCATCTGCCCTGAAGTAAACTACACCCGGGACGCCGTCGCCGGCATGGCCCTCATCCTCGGATTGCTGGCCGAAAGCGGCAAAACCGTTTCCCAACTGGTGGACGAACTCCCCCGCTTTTACTTTGCCAAAGGCCGGCTGGAACTGCCCCCGGAACGCATGAACGACGCCATGACCAGCCTCCCCGGACTTTTGGAAGCCTATGAACTCGACCTGCGCGATGGCGTAAAAGCAACCGCCCCGGACCATTGGATCCACGTCCGCAAAAGCGGAACCGAACCCATTATCCGGATTTACGTGGAAAGCCCTTCCCTGGAGCGCTCCACCCAACTCTGCCAGGACCTCATCGCCAAACTTAGCGTTTAGTCTTTTAACACATTTTCCCAAGCAACTTTAGGCTGCTCTTTGTTTGAACTCTAGCAGCCATTTTATTTGAAAGAGAGCCATAACCGATTCCCGCTTCAATGCCCGTCGGCAAGGCCCTGAGCGCCTGAGTCCATCGCTCTCCCACGCCCCTCGCACAATCCTCGCACCAAATGCGGGTATAATACGGGAGGCACATCAGGAATGATATACAGACCCTTAATGGCCAGACAGCAAAGCTTCTTCCCAGCCACACGCTGGAGTCGAGCGAGGAACGAGCATCGACTCCAGCAATGAATGATTTTCCCGATACATACTGTCGTTCATCCCCGTGGGTTGTCCTGTCGTCCATACTCACTATGTTCGCTGTACGCCAGGATAACGGTAACCACGTTCTTACTAAATGCGCATGAGTCATTAAAAAGCTTGACTAAAAACAGCGGGTAAAAATCAATAGACACGTTCTGTATAGAGTTGCCCGGAACAGCAGTCAGCCTGAGATTCAGGCGATTCATCATCCCTATCACCATCAAGCGAGGATTATCCTTATGAAAGACGCTATTGGCCTTTTGAATCGGATCGAGGCCGCCAACGTCTTGGACGCCGCCACGGGAAGGGGCGATTTCATCACCATCCTGAAGCAGCATCTGGAATCCTATATTCAGATCATTGGGATTGACGCGTCTGAAAAGAGTGTCGATCAAGCCCAGAAACGCTTTCCGGAAAACGATGTGGAAATCTACCGGATGGATCTTGAAGCCCTGGATTTTGACGATGACAGCTTCGATCTGGTGACCATCGCCAATTCCCTGCACCATATTGAGCGTCTGGACAGGGTTTTCGCCGAACTGCTGCGGGTGCTGAAGCCCGGCGGCAGGCTACTGGTGCAGGAGATGTACCGCGACGGCGAGCAGACCGAACCCCAGATAACCCACATCATGATGCACCACTGGCTGGCCTCCATCGACCGGCGTTTCGGGGTTTACCACCAGGAAACCTACACCCGGGAACAAATCCAGGCCATCTTCGCCAAACTGGGACTGAACCAGGTGGAGCAGGTGGATTTTTATCTGCCGGTAGACAATCCCAAGGCTGCCTCGAATTGCGAAAACCTCAAACGCAACTGCGTGGAAACCTTCAAGCGGCTGGAAAGCCTGACCGATGCCGAAGAACTTTTGGATGAAGGGAAGCGGCTGGTGGAACGTATAAACAGCGTGGGCTGTGCCGGCGCCTGCAGTTTGCTGCTGAGCGGAATAAAAAAGAATGTATAAACCAAGGAGTATAAATAATGTCCGAAATAGAGAACCTATTTGAACTGCCACAATCCCAGCTTACCAAGCTGGCCAAAAAATACGAAATACCCGGCTACACCCAGTTGAAAGGTAACAACCTCGTGTTCAAGCTGCTGGAATTCCAAGCCGCCCAGGAGGGTCTGGCCTTCGTTACCGGCTGCCTGGAAATCATGGAAGACGGCTTCGGCTTCCTCCGCTTCCCGCAAAACAACTATCTGCCCGGACGCGACGACGTCTATGTCTCGCTCACCCAGATCCGCAGATTTGGCCTCAAGAGCGGCCACATGATATCCGGCCCGGCGCGTTCCCCCAAGGAAGGGGAAAAATATTTCGCACTGCTGCGCGTGGACGCCGTGAACTACATGGCCCCCACCTCCATGCAGGACCTTCGAACCTGGGATGAACTCACGCCCTACTACCCCGCCGAGCGCCTCAATCTGGAATTTGACCCCAAAAACTATTCGACCCGCATCATCAACCTCTTCACCCCCATTGGCAAAGGCCAGCGCGGGCTGATCGTTGCCGCGCCCAGAACGGGAAAAACCACCCTGCTGCAGGATACCGCCAACGCCATCCTAACAAATCACCCCGAGGTTTACCTGATCGTGCTGCTGGTGGACGAACGCCCAGAAGAGGTTACCGAGATGAAGAAGATCCTGCGTCCCGGAAACCGCGAGGTGATCAGCTCCACCTTCGACGAATCGCCGAAAAACCACACCGCCGTTAGCGAGATGGTGCTGGAAAAAGCGAAACGGATGATCGAGCTGAATCAGGACGTGGTAATCGTTTTGGACAGCATCACGCGTCTTGCCCGGGCTTACAACAATATCACCCCTTCCAGCGGAAAAGTGCTGTCCGGCGGTATTGACGCCAACGGCTTGATTAAACCCAAAAAATTCTTTGGCGCCGCGCGCAACACTGAGGAAGCCGGCTCCCTCACCATCATTGCCACCGCCCTCATCGACACCGGCTCCAAGATGGACCAGGTGATTTTCGAGGAATTCAAGGGCACCGGAAACATGGAACTGGTGCTGGACCGCAGCATTTCGGACATGCGTCTCTACCCCGCCATCGACCTTGTAAAGAGCGGAACCCGCCGCGAAGAACTGCTGCTCACGCAAAACGAAATGAACCGCATGTACGTGCTGCGTAAATACCTCAAGACCATCAGCCCAATCCAAGGCATCGAAACCCTGCGCAAGCGGATGCAAACCACCAAAGACAACGACGAACTGCTGAATTCGATGAGCAACTGAGCGCCGAGGTCCTCTCCCGATGCTCCATATTCCGCTCAGAATATCCATCTTTCTGCTGCTGGCGCTACTGCCCCTGGCCGCTTTCGCAGTGGATTTCCGCAAGGAATTCCAAGCCCTGGAAGACCTTTGGCTGAAGGGAAAGCTGGCAGAACTTCCCGGCCAATTGTACAAAAGCTCGCCTAAGAACGACGAGGAGCGCGCCCTGCAGACCTATCTGAGCGCGATGCTCAAGCAAGGCAAGGACGATACCCTCGTGCTGCTGAACCAGGCCGCGGACCGCTATCCCTCCACCTTTTATGGCCAGCAAAGCATGCTGGAGACAGCCAAGCTGCACATTCTGGAACGCGACATCCCCGCCGCGGAAGCCAGGCTGAAAAAGATTTCCTCGCCCGAACTGCCGGAACGCTTTTACTGGCTGGCCTACTGCGCCCAGTACCGCGATGACCACAATGGCGCCATCGCCCACGGGGAAAACTATCTGCGGGCCGCGCTAAGCGGAAAGTTCGCCGAAGACACCCACTACATCATTGCCAGTGCCTATCAGAACCAGAGCAAGTTCTACAGCGCCATTTCCAGCCTGGAAAAACTGCGCGCCCTGCCCGGCCTACCCAAAAACAAGCAGTATTTCCACTATCTGCTGGGGCGCCTCCACCATCAGAATGGTAATTGCGTCGAGGCCCTCACCAACTACCAGACTGGGTTTGAGATCAACCGCAAGTCCCAGCTTGCTTTCGAGATCGAGGACCGCCTCTTTGAACTCAAGGACAGATACGGCTCGCAGGTCGATCTTTCATTCCTCTATCCCTACACGGAATTGGATCTTCCGGAACTTGTTACCGAGCCAGAGGTTCAGCCCTTGCCGGCTCTGGCGGAAGCAGATCTTAATTCCCCGGCCAAGCTGGAGGCCAAACCTGCCGGAACCTTTGTGCAGGCGGGACGCTTTGGCAAAGAAAAGAACGCCCGCAACCTTACGGACGTGATCCGAGCTATGAAGCTGAAAGCCAACTACTTTGAGGACAGGGGCAACAAATCCGTGCCTTGGGTGGTGGTGAGCGGTCCCTACGCCTCTCAAAGCGAAGCGAACAGCGTGGCCGGCATCCTGCGCGCCAATTCAATCGAATGCTTCGTCACCCGTTTTTGAAACCTTAAATGAAAAAGTCCACCACCCCGGATGCCAGGCTGACTCCCATGCTGAGGCAGTTTCAGGAGGTGAAGCAAGCCCATCCGGACAAGCTTATCCTCTTTCGCATGGGCGATTTTTACGAGACCTTTTTTGATGACGCCCACACCGCTGCCCGCATCCTAAACATAACCCTCACCTCCCGCGACAAAAACAGCGAAAACCCCGTTCCCCTGGCCGGTTTCCCCTATCACGCGCTGGACAGCTATCTGGACAAGCTCATCCAGGCCGGCCTCAAGGTGGCCATCTGCGAGCAGACCGAAGACCCCAAACAGGCTGTGGGACTGGTGAAGCGCGAAGTTGTGGAAATCATCACGCCGGGAACCGTGCTCGACCATGCCCTCATCTCCGGCAGCGCGAACAACTTCCTGGCCGCCGTCTGGTATAAAAACGAAAACCGCCGAATCGGCCTGGCCAATCTCGACCTCTCAACCGGTGAATTCAGCTTCACGGAACTGAGCGGGGACGAGCTTGTGAACGAGCTTTTGCGCCTTAAGCCCAGCGAGATCATCGTGGACGGCAGCGCCTCCGAGGCCTTCCTCAAAAGCCTCAAGCTGGAATACTCGCCCACCATCACAATATTCGACAGCTGGCAGTTCCGGCCTTCGGAAGCCGCTTCCATCCTGAAAAAACACTTCCAGGTGCATTCCCTGGAAGCCTTTGACGCCCAGGGCAGAACAGCCGGGGCCACCGCCGCCGGGGCAGCCCTTGCCTATGTGCAATCGCTTCAGCAGACGCCCCTAACCCACATCAGCTCGCTGCGCTATTACTCCCTGAGCAACTTCATGCAGCTCGACGAAATCAGCCGCCGCAACCTTGAACTCATCCGTTCCATCCGCTACGGCGAACGCCACGGCAGCTTGCTGGCAATTCTGGACCAAACCCAGACCGCGATGGGCTCGCGCCTCATCCAGAGCTGGCTGCTCCATCCCCTGCTGGATACAGTCGAGATCGTCAAAAGGCAAAACCTGATCAAGGCCTTCCTGACAAACACCGCCTACCTCAAGGACGTGCGCTCCAGCCTGCACGAGATCGGCGACGTTTCCCGCCTCGTTTCCAAGCTGGGCGCCCTGCGCATCAACCCCCGCGAGCTTATCGCCCTGCGCTCCTACCTCCTGGTGCTGGGCGAACTGAAAGAGCGGCTGCGGGCTTACAACCAACCCCTCATCACCGCTTTGGCGGACGATTTGGATGGTTTCGACGCTCTGGCCGATGCCATCGGCGCCGCCCTTCGTCCACAACCGCCCCTCACCATCACCGAAGGCGGCATCTTCAATCCAGGCTACAACAAGGATCTGGACGAACTGCTGGAACTCGTCCACGACGGCAAATCCTGGATCGCCCGCCTGGAGGACGACGAGCGCAAGAAAACAGGCATCAGCACCCTCAAAGTAGGCTACAACCGTGTCTTCGGCTACTATCTGGAGGTCGGCGCCAGCCGCAAATCCAAAGTGCCGGATTACTATGTGCCAAAACAGACCCTGGTGAATTCCGAACGCTACATTTCGCCCCGGCTTAAGGAATTCGAGGCTAAAGTGCTCAGTTCGGAAGAGAAGATCAAAAACCTCGAATACGAGCTCTACAAAGACTTCCGCCAGCAGGTGGCCGCCAACCTGGAAGCCCTGCAAGGCCTCAGCGCCACCCTCGCCCTCACAGACGTGTTGAGCAGCCTGGCCTGGCTGGCTTGGCAAAACAACTACTGCTGTCCCGTTTTCACCGAGCAGCGCACCCTCACCATTGAAGCCGGCCGCCATCCAGTTATCGAACAGCTCATCGAGGACCAGGAATTCATTCCCAACGACACTTCCCTGGATTACCCAGATACCACTATCGCCATTATCACCGGACCGAACATGGCAGGAAAATCAACCTATCTGCGTCAGGTGGGACTTCTGGTCATTATGGCCCAGATCGGCAGTTTCGTGCCTGCCAAACATCTTTCCATGCCCATTTTCGACCGCGTTTTCACCCGCGTGGGCGCTTCCGACAACCTCGCCCAGGGCCAGAGCACCTTTTTGGTGGAGATGATAGAAACGGCAAACATCCTCCACACCGCCACAGAAAACTCACTCATCCTGCTGGACGAGATCGGCCGCGGAACCTCCACTTTCGATGGCCTCAGCCTCGCCTGGTCCATCATCGAATACATCCAGAAATATAAACACAGCCTCACCCTCTTCGCCACCCACTATCACGAGCTCACGGAACTGGAAAACATCTATCCGGACATCCGCAATTACAATGTGGTGGTGAAGGAATACAATGACCAGATGATCTTTCTGCGCAAGATTGAGCGTGGCGGCGCCGACCAGAGTTACGGCATCCAGGTGGCCCGGCTGGCTGGCATCCCGGACCGCGTTATCCGCCGTGCCCGGGAAATCCTGCGCAACCTTGAGGACCACGAAATATCGCCCCAGGGCCTCACCGCCTCCATCCGCCGCAAACTGAACCGCACCAGCCCCCAGATAGAGCTCTTTGAGGTGCTGGCGGATAAAGTCTCGGAAATCGACCCCATCGTGGATGAGATCAAGGATCTCGACCTTGACAGTCTCACCCCCATCGAGGCCTGGCAAAAACTAAAAGACCTACAGGACAGATTATGACCAAGCTCGCCCCCCTCTTCGCCATACTGCTGGCGCTGGCTTTGCTGTTGGCCTGCTGCGGCGCCAATCAGGGCAACCTGGCCGGACGCATCAACGGCCAACCCGTCACCGCTGAATCTTTCAACGATGCCTACCGCGGCCATTACGCCAACTTTCAGTGGCTCAACAACCGCGCCCCCTCCCGCGAAGAAAGGGAACTGATCAAGCAGCAAACCTGGACAGACGCCGCCAGGGGCGTGATCCTCAGGCAATGGTTCGCCAAATACAAAATCAGCGCCACCCCCTCCGAAGTGGTGGACACCCTCTCCAAAAACATCCCCTCATACATCCTCAGCTCCCCTCTCTTCATGACCGATGGCGTCTTCGACCCCAAGATATACCACCAGTCGCTGCTTTACGACTCGCCGGAAAACCTCGCCATACTGCGCCAGGATTTCCTGGATTGGAAGGTGCCCATCATGAAGCTGAAGCAGGAACTCATTGTCAGGGAACTTTTGGACAAAAAAGAGCGCCAGTTCATCACCGGCATCCTCCAGAGCAGAGCTGACGTGGAATTTACCCTGCTGGAACTGGCAGGCATCGATCCCTATGTTTCGCAGGATGAAGTGCGCGCCCATTATCAGAAAAACCTGGCAGATTACCGCCTGGAACCCTTTGTCAGCCTGTCCTGCGCCACCATGGAGGTCCTGCCTTCCCGCACTGACATCCACCACGCCAACCTCTACGCCGATTCCCTCTATCAGGAGCTCAGCGCCGGAACGCCAGTCTCCGCCCTGTTGGAGGGCAACCATCCCCTCGCCGCCAGCCTGGTTTTCAAAAACTCCGGATTTCTCAGCGTTGCATCCCTCGATCCCATTGTTTACAAGCAACTCAGCGAACTGGAGGAAGGCGCCTGGGGACGGCCTCTGCAAACTGCCAGCGGCACCACGCTCCTCCAACTGGAAAAACGCACCAAGAGCATGTGCAGCTTCAATTCCCTCTGGCTGCCCTACCATCCCTCGGCTTCCAGGATCGAAGCCCTGCGTCCCGAAGCCGAACTCGCGGTTAAGCTTGCCCGCCTGAAAGGCCACGCCACCGCTTGCGAGGAAATGGACCTGCCCCGCTATAAAGTGCACAAGGCCAATCCCGACAGCCTCTGGTATCCGGATGCCCAAATCGTGGAAGCCATCCGCGCCCAGTTGCCCGGTCAGCCCGCCGGTCATGTTTTCGACGCCCTCTATTCAGATTCCACCAGCAAGTGGGTTATTGTGGAACTCAACGCCGCTGCGCTCGACGAACACCTTCCCCTGTCCTCTGTGGAAGCTGATATCAGGGATTTCCTTGCTCACGACAAACGCGAACAACTCGCCCTGCAAATCTCCCAAAGGATAATCTCCGGACAGGACCCCGTCCCTGCCAATTCCACCATCCGCAACATTGAAGGCCTCTCCCCCGCCTCCCAGGCCCTCGGCAAACACACTTCCGTCATATTCCACGGCATCCTTCGCCGCCACCAGCAAAACCTGCTCCAGGAAGCCTTTATCATGGATGGCTTCGTCTGGCTGCCCCGCGTGATTTCCGTCTCCCGCGATGCCAGCCTCAAAGTGGACGAGGCCCAGGTCCAGGCCGTTTTTGCCGCCAGCCTTCCTGACAACTGGTTCGACGTCTGGATGGAGCAGCAACTGCGCAAGGCCAACATCCAGAAATACATGGACTGACAGACACAGGCAGTTTCAGACACAAGAGAGTGAAGCCCTGAGGGCGGTGGAACATTATGCCCGCCGCAATGTCCCCTTAGCCAGGCCCTGAGCCCCTGCGTTTATCCCCCTCCCATGACTCTCGTATGATTCTCGCATCTAATGCGGGTATCGTGCGGGAGGCGTATCACAAATCAAGCATAGGGCCTTAACGGCCAGTCAGCAAGCCACACGCTGGCGTCGAGCGAGGAACGAGCATCGACGGCAGCAACAACACTTCCTGTAGTCCATGCTCACTGCGTTCGCTGTACGCCAGGGCATCCCCTCACTTTCGGTGCTGTTCGCAACCCACCCACCTTCAAAGAGAACCAAAAAAAAGGCCGGAGCGAAAACTCCGGCCTTATCCACTCTATAAGGAGAGAATCACTTCAGCAGCACCGCCTTGCGCGAGGCTGTGAGCGTGGGGGATTCGATGCGGAAGAAGTAAATTCCGGAGGATACGGGGCGGCGTGATTCGTCGGTGCCGTCCCAGAGTATCCTGTGGGTGCCTGCGCCGAGGGGGGCCTGCAGCAGACGGCGCACAAGCTGGCCCTTCACGTTGTAAACGGACAGGGTGACCGGGGTTGCCTCCGCGAGGTCGAACATGACAGTGGTGCTGGGGTTGAAGGGGTTCGGATAGTTTTGGTAGAGGCACGAGACCAGCGGCGGGGTGTGTGGATCGTCTGCATCCACAGGGGGCCAGGCGACGCTGATGATATTCGTGGCCACGCTTTCCCCAGCGTCGTAGCAGGCCAGCACGTAATAGCGGTATTCGCCGTTAATGGCCGGGATTTCGCCCCAGGCGACATCCGTAACGATGGCTACCAGTTCAAAGGGACCGGAATGCTGCTTGCGGAAGACCTTGTAGCTTAGCTGTGGAGAAGGCGGAGCGGCTGGAGCCGCCCAGAAAAGGGAAAGCGAATCATTGGCCACGCTGTATTCCAGATCCGTGGCCGGCGCGAACCAGGTGAGCAGATAATCCTGCGTGAAGCTGGGGGCGCTCACGCTCAGATTCACGGGAAACACGCTCTGGGACTGGTATCCGGGGCCGGAAGCGGTCAGGTTGTGCTCGCCCTCCGGCAGATAGAGGGTGTAGGCCCCTGCGGAGTTTGGACGGATGCTGATGGCCTGGTCGTTTTGCACGAAGAGGGTGGAATAATCGTCATCCGGGCGTGTGGTTTGCATCGTGCCGCTCACCTTGCCGGCAAAGGGGATGAAGCCTGTGGTCTGAACGTCATCCAGATACCAGCCCTGCCTCTGGACCGAGCCGTCCGAGGCAAAGGTCCAGCGGAACCTCACGGTCTGATTGGGATAGGCAGCCAAGGAGAAGCGGGCCTGGGTCCAGCCGCCGCTGTTGCCGGAATATCCCGGACCGTTGAGTGCGGACAGGTTTTGGTGGGTGTATCCGTTCTCCGGAGTGAGCAGGGTCCAGGTCACGCCGTTGTTGGTGGAAATCTTCACGTTGCCGCCGTCGTAGTTCTGCTCGGTGTCAAACTTGTGGTAAAACTCCAGCACGAAATTGCTGCCGATGAAGACGGGCGGCGAAGTGAGGGTCCAATTTGCGTTGTTCGAATACTGCTGGTTGATGCGGGTGCCCCATACCTTGGTGCCGGAGTGGGCTCCGGCAGTCGAATCCGTGCCCCACTCCCAGCCGTTGGTGGCGGGCTGGGCTTCAAATGCGCCGTTGCCGTCCTCAAAATCCTCGGACATGCCTGTGGTTCCCACATTGAGCAGGACAGTATCGTTCTGCGCATCAACCGCTTCGCCCAGATAAGTAAGGTAGAAAGTGAGGTTGTTGCCCACGACCACATTGGGCGAAAGGCTTACCTCGTAAACGGCCTGGCTCATGGCGCCGGCGGGGATGGTGGGGATGAGCTGCTCAGAATTCACCAGGGTGACGTCTTCACTGAGGCACATGATGTTGCTGGTGAGGTTGTAGGCGTCCACAAATCCGTTGTTCAGATAGTTCACGATCAGGTTGAAGGTTTCGCCGGGATCGGCCAGTCCGTTCACATTGCCCTGCAGATCGCTGATATAGATGTCGTTGACCACAATGGCCGGCTTCCTGATGGTGAGGTTGAGGGGATAAGTCCACTCGTTGCCGTCGATGCTAACCACAAACTGGAGTGGAATCACGAGGCCATCAGTACAGTCGGGCGAGGCGGTGACCGTGAAAGGCACCACATTAAAGGCGTGGCCGCTGCCGGGGATGTCGGGACAGGCGCTTTGGGGATTGGCGATGGTGAGGAACGGGCTCTGGCTGGAAACGGAAATATTTACGTTGGTGGCGGCGTTGATGCCGAGGTTGTTCAGCTTGAGCCCTATCTCGGCGGTTTCGCCCGGCTCCAGCCAGGAATTGCCGTTGGCGTCGTTAAGGATGAGTTCCCCCACCACCAGATAGGCGTTTTGATACAGCACAGGCACGGTGGTGATGAGCAGGACCTTTCCGTTGTCAAGCGGCTGCGCGGCAGGCGGATACTGGTTGGCGAAAGTGTATTCCAGGCCGCGGAGGTTGGTGTGGTCGCGGATGCCCACTGTGGCATATTTGCCGTGGGTGGGGCTATAGCCGCTGCTGCCGATATCCACGTTGTTGAAGACCTTGTACTGGATCTTGATGATGCCATCTCCCAGGCTGGAGGGATAGTAAAGCGGATCGTAGAAGATCACCTGGAAGGTTTCCTCGCTGGTGCGGTTGTAGCCGTTTTTGAGGTTGTTGTACTGGATGATTAATCTGTGTTCGTTGGAGTCGTACCACTGGTAGATTGCGCCTCCGGAGAGGATCACGAGGTCGTCCCAGAAAGGCGCGACCATCGGCGAGGGACCCTGTCCGCCAGGCATCCTGCCATTGCGGAATTCGCCGTCGTTGGTTACGCCAAAGGCGATGAAACCGTTAACGCAGACCGTGATTTGGTCATAGTCCACTCCGTAGAAACGGAAAGTGAAAGGCAGGTCGATGGTCTCGAGGACATCGCTGTCATTCTGGTCACCTTCGTCGTCGGAGACGCCAGGGTCGTGGAGCCCGGTGATTTGGGTGCCGCTGCCTCCGAGGCTGGGCACTATCTCAATCCATTCGTAGCTGGGGCAGTCCGGATAGGCGGTGTCCGAGACGTCGTAGATGAAATAGCCGTATTCGTCGGGACCCAGGGGCGTGTTTTGCGCCACTGTGCCGATGGGCAGTGAAAAGTGGGCGATCTGCTCGAATCCGTCTGCATTGTAGAGCCTGAGTCTGAAGGGGATCATCATTCCGGGTATCAGCAGGGGCCGGGCGAAGAGGCCATAGCCTTCGATGGAAGAGGCATTCATGCCTGCCGGGATGCTGCCGAAATAGGAGAGGTTGTCCGTTACCTCCACCAGGTCGTTGAGGGCGGTGAGTTCACCGTAAATGTCGTTGACGCCAAAGACGGAGGAGTTTTTCACCGCGAGGGTGAGGATGCCGTTTTCGGAGGGGTCCAGCACGTTGTCGCCGCCGGCGCTCACGCTGTGGTTGATCACGCTGAGGTCGGCGTTGAAGCCGCCCAGGTAGAATAACACCTGATAGCTGTTGGCGGCGCTGTCGGTGAGTTCCAGGGTGAAGCGGCAATTGTGGAAAGCGGGGATGTTCCGGTCAAAGCTGATGAGGAAGGGGACGCTGTTCTGGGCAGTCTGTTCCGCCGTGATGGCGGGCCAGGCGCTGTTGGCCTGGGTGACGGTCACCAACTGATCGGCCGTGCTGAGCACACCGGTGATGCCGTCGATGGCGGCGGTGGTGGTGTTGTGGAGCTCCACGCTCAGGGCAATGGTCTCCCCGGCGTTGATGAAGCTGTCGCCATTGCCGGAGGAGCCGGAACTGCCGTCATCCGCGATGGTTTTGGAGAGATAGACCAAAGAGCCTGCCGAGTCGATCAGCAGGGTCTGCTGGGAAGGCTTGTGATCGTGTTTGGAGGCGGTGATCAGCAGGTCGCCGGTCACGAAATTGGGCACCAGGAGGGTAACCATTCCGCTTTCGTCCGTGAAACCCTTGGCCACCACATCGCCATAACCGTCGTTATAGATGGTAACGCTCACCCCTTCCACGGGGGTCAAAGATGGATCGGAAACCTGGATGTCCACAAATGGGGTCCCGCGGGGGATGGAGTCCGGGGCTGATATGACCAGGCTTTGGGGTATGCCAATGAAGGTTTCCACGGTGGGATCGCCCATCAGGTTGCACCAGTGGGCAGAACTGTTGGCATGGTTGGTATTGGTCTGGCCGTACATGTTGTGCAGATAGAGACGGCCGTTGAGCAGGGCCTCGCCCATGCTACGCATCCCGTAGAGGAAAATGCCGTCGAAGATGCCGGTCGCGAGGGCGTTGTTCAACATCGTTTTGGTGGCGATGGTGGCCATGCCGATGGCGGTGAGGGCGCCTCTGGGAACGGCTTCGGTGCCCAGGCGGATGAAGGCTTCAGAGGTGGTTTCCTGGGAGGCATAACTGCCGGTTCCGCAGGTCAGCATGACGGCGTGAGGCAGCCGGGGACCGTTATTCAGGGAATTGCTGGGGCTCCAGCCGCTCATGTTGATATAGCCGCGGTAGTTGAAAAAGCTCACGCCCTGGTTGATGCCGTTGTTGATGGTGGAGGGGAAACCGCCGGTGTAGTTTTCGATGTAAGTGTAATCGGGATGGACTTCATGACTCATCTCGTGGATGTACTGGTTATTGTAAACCGTGGATATGCCGGAGTAGGAGCGGTCGCCGATGAGCAGCATGCGGTTCAGCCAGGCGGCGGCGTCGGGAGCGTTGTTTATGTTCTTTTCGTAGGTGTAAACCTTGTTCAGGATGGTGATAAGCTGGGTAAGGTCCTGCACTGAAATGCGGCCGATGAACGCGTCGCCCAGGAGGTCGCTGCCAGCCAGGTGGGTATAGGGATAATCGCCTTCACCGTTGCGGCCGCTGTAGGACTCAAACCAGGCCGGGATCGGGTAGTTGCCGCTGGTATCGCCCAGCAGGATAATGAAATCCGGGCGGGTTTCCGGATTGTTGTACTGGCTTTGGATATAGTTCTTGATGCTGGTGGTGCTGGCTCCGCCGGTCTGGGAGGTGCTCACCACGTTCACGGCATAGCCCTTTTGGCGTTTCCAGGTGGCAAATTCATTCAGCTTGGTCAGGAACACAGGGTCGCTGTTGTTGCCGTGGATCAGCAGGATGCGGGCATGGGAAGGCGCGGTCTCAAGGTTGCGGTAATCGGCGAAATTGGCGATTTGGGCCTCGTATATCTTCCTGAAAGCCTGGCTGTAGCCCGTATAATCGGGCAGTTCGTTGAGGCCGGGTTCGGCAGTGAAATCCAGGGTGACCTCTATATCCCTGAAAGTGGCCAGGCGCTTGGTGGCGGGATCGTATTGGCAGGGATAAACGTTGATCTGAACCACGCGGAAATCACGCAGGATGGCGGGTTCTGAGGCCGTTGCCAGGCTGGAGGGGAAAAGCCCGCCGTAAGGGACCGCCACGCCGTCCCAGCCTTCCCTGCATATTTTGGGCTCGTCAAGCTGGCTGTATTCCACCCCGCCGTTGCTGTAGGAAAGGGTGAAGCTGCCCCGGGGCGGGATAGCCACCATGGTGCTGAACACGGGAAGTTCCGGCTGGCCGGGTTCGCAGGTGCCCAGCGCGCCTTCCATGCGGATTTCCCGGACGCTTTGGCCTCCGTCTTCGCCGGCGGAAAATCTGAGGGCGGGCACGGAAACCGCGAGTTTAAGCTGGCTGCCGGTGGACCGCGCGACCGAGAACGGGCTTGCTGTTTCGGCGTTCAGAGCGACAAGGCAGAGCAGCGCCAACAGGGTGAGTGACAGGATCCTTTTCATTGTATCTTCCTTGTATCGTTAAATCAAAAACCTGGAGTTGAGGCTCCAGGTTATGGTTGCGATTTTGGCATAAAGGTTTTCTTTTGCTTTGTTCATTTGATGGCATAGATCAGGACACCCTGGTCCCGGGAGGCTACGACCAGTTTTCCCTTGTTGAATTTGGCGTTGTTGGTGTAGCCGGCGGATCGGAGGTTCTGCTTCAGGATGGGACTGCTGGGATTGCTGATGTCAAAGAGGTAGATGCCGCCACTGCCTGAGCTAACGGCGGCCAGACTGCCCATAATGTCGATGCTGGTGGCGTAGCCGGTGGTGTCGAAGGTATGCACCAGCAAGGGTTCGGCGGGCGCGCCGATGTTCACCACGTTCAGGCCGCCCTGGCGGCTGGCGACGTAGGCATAATTCCCCGCGACCTTCACCTGCAGGGCCTGGCCGGGGAGTGCGATTTCGCTCACCTTCTCTTTGGTGGCGCGGTCGTAAATGACCAATCCGCGCTGTTCGGCGGCCACATAGATGTAGTTGTCCGTGGCGTCCATTCCCGAAGCGGTGGCGGGAGTGGTGATCACGTAATCTGTGCCCAGATAGAGTCCGCCGTTGTAGCGAACGTACATCAGGTTGCGTCCTGCCCCGAAAAAGCCCTGGACGATATTGTCATCCACAGGGGCCTCAATGGCACTGAAAGAAATCGATTGCAGGCCGTCCGTGCCGCCGGTGATGGAATCAATCAGCCTGAGCGAATCCGGATCGGAGTAATCGACAATACGGATTTTGTCCGCGCTCACATACTCGCCCAGGAAGAGCAGTTTGTGCTCGCCGACTGCCGAGATATTGCGGATGTTCACCAGTGTGGCGTCCGCGCTGGGGGGATAGATATCCGTCCACCAACGCTGAGAGTAATCCGTGGCATCGATCACGGAAATGCCGCCCTGGTCCTGGGCCACAAAAATGCTCTCGTTGTCAAAAGACAGGTCCACGGGATTGCCGACCACCTGCACCTGCTTTAGCAGGCTGAGGACGTCCTGGTCCTCCCAGGCGGGATTGCGCCGCGAGCATCCGCAAAGGATGAGCAGCACCGCCGCGAACAGTACGATCTGCTTTTTCACCATGTTCAAATCCTCCCAGGGGAATAAAATTTATGATTATGCATATAGTAGATGCAAGAATCGTTCCGAATCTGCCACAATAACTGCGGATTCCTTTCCCAAAGCCTTTTTCGCCCACGGACAGGCCGTTTGCCCCTTCCCACTAACATCCCGTAAACTCCCCTTAAATTCCCGCCCGGCCAATGGGAACTCAGCGGGAAGTATTTTAGATGTGTATGGGATGGAGCAAGTGGGGCTTCTATTGATAATGGGTATCAAAACGGGAGCAAGTACACAAATTGCGCGAATTCATACGAATTGCTTTTCCAGTTACGCTACCAACTGTGGTAGATAACCTAAAATAAAGGACTTACTTCCCAATCGGGCAAGTAATCCATATGTTTGGAGCCCGAAGGTCCCAGAACGATTGGCCGACGGGGACATCGACCTTCCTGACGCTGGCGTCGAGCGAGGCACGAGCATGGACGCCAGCAACATCTCCTGTAGTCCATACTCGCAAGCTCGCTGGACTACAGGCTCACCCACGTTGGAAGGCTAATCCACTCATTTGGAATACAGCCTAACGAGTCTCAATATAGAGCGCCGATTTGACCAAAGCATGGAAAACGAAAAACAAGCTCATTATAAAGTCTCACCGAAAATTGCAAATCGTCTCACCGAAAATTGCAAGCCACCAAAATGGGGCATTTCTCGCATGCTCTGATCGGGAAGTTTGTATCACTGAAAATTGCAAATGTATCATCGAAAATTGCAAGCGTATCACTGAAAATTGCAAGGAAGTATCACCGATAAATGCAAGAAAGTATCATCGAAAATTGCAAGCGCAATCCATCCTGATTCATGATAAAAAAACGTGGGAAACACCGGGCGGCGTTCCCACGTATCGGAGGGCATTCTATGTAGGGTCTGTAGGCTATCTGCAATGTCTTCTTATGCCCGATTTCTGTCAATCAAAGA
>JAAYWB010000052.1 GCA_012516855.1 Candidatus Cloacimonadota bacterium | reverse complement strand
CTTTTTTCCTTTGAGCCTGGCGTACAGCGAATGTAGTGAGCATGGACGACAGGAAGCATCAGAAAAATCGTTCATTGCAGGCGTCGATGCTCGTGCCTCACTCAACGCCAGCCTCTAATGCCATGTCATGCCGGACGTCGCCGAGGCCGCGAGGTGACTTTGATCCGGGATCCATGACGGGATAAGGACTGGATTCCGGGTCAAGCCCGGAATGACGTAGGTTTAGGGCTGGGCGGTGGTTGTTTCTGGATTCCGGGTCAAGCCCGGAATGACGTAGGTTTGGGGTAGGGTGGTGGTTTATGGGCTATTCCGCCTGGTCTGGATTCCGAGGCAAGCCTGAAATTACGTGGTGGGCTGGCGTAGAGCGAGGAACGAGCATCGGCGACAGCAGTATTTCCTGCCGTCCATGCTCTCTGCGTTCGCTGGACGCCAGGCTCCAGAACACGTCATCCCGGACGTCACCGAGCCCACGAGGTGACATTGATCCGGGATCCATACCGGGATATGCAGTTGATTCCGGGTCAAGCCCGGAACGACGTGGGTGTGGGGTTACAGGATCATTTGCTGCCGTCGATGCCCGTTCCTCGCTCGACGCCAGCGGGAGGCGGGTCTGGAAAGCCATAACGGGTGAGAACGGAAAAACAGTTGACAAATACTCAACAGGTAAAAGAATCTTTCGCAGTGTCCCGAATCTGAATAACGCTAAAGAGGTATGACTTATGAAAACCTGGCTAAGCATGATCATGGCCTCGCTCGCGATCTGCTGCGGAGCGATGGCCCTGCCGGATTCCGCCGAACCGGTCCTTTCCGACGCGAATTTGCTGACAGGCTTCGTGCGGATCGATCCCGACGACAAAAAACCGGAAACCCTGCCCACCAAAGCCTGGCTCTGGCAGGACGGAGACGACCTGATGGTGCGTTTCGAGGCCGCGATCGACTCCAGCTTCACCCGGGGCTCTATCTCCGTGAAAGACGAGGGCACCCTTGCCGATTACCTGCGGGTGCAGCTCATCACCATTCCGGATGCTTACTACGCCTATTATTACGAGGCCTATCCCCTGGGAAACCTGGCAGACGGGGTGCGGGACGAAAAGCACAACGTCGATTTTGCCTGGGACAGCCACTACAGCTACGAAAGCTACATCAGTTCCGACACCTGGACCGTAACCATGCGCATCCCCCTGGGCGAACTGCGCTTCAGGCAGGAGCAGCCTTACCGCTGGAAAATCATCCTCGGGCGCTACAGCTATCAGAACAGGGACTACCACTCACAACCCTATGCCGTTGCCAAAATGGGCAAGGATTACTTCCTCAAAGCGCAGGACATTGAATTGAGCACCCCGGTGCGCCACAAGCTGGACATCACGTTCAAGCCCTATTTCGTGAAAAGCTACAACCTCATCGACCGGACCTCAAGCTGGGACCCGGAACACGTGGGGCTGGACATCGCCTTCAACCCCGGCCGGCGAACCCGGATAAAACTTGCGCTGAACCCCGATTATTCAGACGTTCCCATGGACAGGGTCCAGGACGATTACAACACCATAAAACCTCCCTACTATGAAGAAAACCGTTTCTTTTTCACCGAGGACATCGACGCCTTCGGGCTTGACTACGACGTGCTGAACACCCGCAACATCGTGCAGCCGCGCCTGGCCTTCAAAGCCACCGGCAATACCAAAGCCCTGAACTGGGGCGTGGTGGGGGCCCATGACAAAGATATCCGGTATAGCGAGGAACTGATCGAGCCCGGCGACTATTTCCTGGCCCTGGCAATAAACCCCAACTGGCGAAGGTTCAATATGAGCAACGGTTTCGTAAGCCGGGTGAACAAAGGTTATTACAATCACGTTTACAGCGGTTCGATGGAATGGGAGTACCTGCCCCATTTCTATGTGAACTCGGCTGTAAACCTTTCGATCCGGGACAGCGAAGCCGAAGAATTGACGGAGCCTCAGCAGGGCTGCCAGGTCGGTTTTGGATTGCGGGCTGATCCCGGTGATTTTGATATTTCGGCGGGACTTGAGCTCAAGACCAGGGATTTGGCCTACGATGCCGGTTACCTGTATGAAAAAGACAATGCGGCTTTGAGCGGAACCATAAGCTGGAGCAAAGGCTACGCGGATAAAAAGGTCCGCAACGCCTCCCTCAGCGGCTGGTATTACGGTTATCTCAAAGATTTGAGCCTGGAACCATACTACGTCTATGAATCAGGGTTTTTCTCCAGACTTCACCTGGATTCCCGCTTCGTTTTACTGGCGAACGCAAGTTTGGCCCGGATCCCCGACCTCACGGACAACCTGCACGATGTTTACAACGGCATGCTGGGCTGCACCTGGGCCAGACTGAGCAACCTCGTGATCTATGCCGGCTATATGTATGGAAACAACCTGGTGTACCAGCTCAGCGGCACATATCCCCAGCACGGTGTGAACATCAACGCCCAGGCCGCCCCCTGAAAAACATGTCCCTGAGCCTTGTGGGAAGCTGGAACAAGTTCGGTTACGACAAACTGACCGATCCCGATACCGGGCAGGTGCGGCTGGACGATGAATACATAATCGCCAACGCCACCCTGGAATACACGCCCACAGCCGTTTTCAAGGTCACCCTGGGCAGCGGGTTCAGCAGCTATGAATTGGCTGGGAGCAGCGCGACCCTGAACTACTATGGAAACCTGCGCTACGAATTCCGGCCGGAATGGTTCGCCTTCGTCGGCATCAAATCCGCCCAAACACAGACCGAAGCTTCCACCTGGAACAATCCGACCGGGGAATTCCAGCGGAACCTCCACACCGCCTACGCCAAGCTTAGCGTGACTTTCTGAGCGGCCGGGTTATCCGTCCGGAGCAGTTTTCTGTCTTTTGCGCAGCCAGACCAGCAGGGCCGCCGTGTCGGTGTAATTCACCCCGGGAATGCGGTTGGCCTGGCCCAGACTGCGGGGTTTCACGCGCTGCAGCTTTTCGCGGGCCTCCCAGGCGATGGTTTCGATGGCTCGGTAGTCGATGTCCTCGTCCAAAGCCAGTTCCTCAGAGGCCTGAAAGCGCCGCATTTCCTCTTCCGCCCGCTTGAGGTAGCCCTCGTATTTTATTTCCAGCTCGCAGCGCCGCAGGATGTCCGGCGTGACCTCCGGCGAGGGGGTGTAGCCGAATTCCGCCAGCCTGGCCCAGTTTGTATCCGGACGCTTGAGCAGGGCGGCGAATTTCTGGGGTTCGCGCAGTTCGGGATGGGATGAGGATTTCTCACTCCGCAGGCGCTCCAATTCCCGTTCCTTCAGCTCCAGCATCCTTTGGAAGCGCCGCCAGCGCTGGTCAGAAACCAAACCCAATTTGTAACCCAGGGGCATCAGGCGTTCGTCGCAATTGTCCTGGCGCAGCAACAGGCGGTATTCAGCCCGGGAGGTGAACATCCGGTAGGGCTCGTTGGTGCCGCAGGTGACCAAATCGTCGATCAGAACGCCAATGTAGGCTTCGCCGCGGCTGAGCGTGAGCGGAGGTCGGACTTCCAGGGTGAGGGTGGCGTTGATGCCGGCCATAATGCCCTGCGCGGCAGCCTCTTCGTATCCCGAGGTGCCGTTTATCTGCCCTGCCAGCCAAAGCCCCTTGACGCGCCTGCTTTCCAGGCTGGGGCTGAGTTCCGAGGGCTCGATGAAATCGTATTCGATGGCATAGGCGTGGCGCATGATCCGGGCTTGTTCCAGCCCCGGGATGCTGTGGACCACGGCTTCCTGCACTTCGGGCGGCAGGGAGGTGGAAACGCCATTCACATAACCCTCAAAGGTGTTCAGGCCCTCTGGTTCGATGAAGATTTGGTGGCTTTCGCGCTGGGGAAATTTGACGATCTTGTCCTCGATGGAGGGGCAGTAGCGGGGCCCGATGCCCTTGATGATGCCGCTGTAAAGCGACGAAAGCTGTAGGTTTTCCCGGATAATTCTGTGCGTTTCCGGGGTTGTGCGGGTCAGGTAACAGCTCACCTGGTTGGAAAGGTTCACGTCTCGGTACCAGGAGAATCCCTCTGGTTCGGGATCGCCGGGCTGTTCCTCCAGGCAGGAATAGTCCAGGCTGCGCATGTCCACCCGGGGCGGAGTGCCCGTCTTGAAGCGTGCCAGCCGGAAGCCCAGCCTGTCCAATGACCCCGAAAGCGCTTCGGAAGAGGGTTCGCCGCTGCGTCCGCCGGGGATGGAAACCTTGCCCACGTGGATGAGGCCGCGCAAAAAGGTGCCGGTGGCGAGAATCACCTGTGGAGCCCGGTATTCGGTGCCGACAACGGTTCTGACTCCCAGCGCGCGTCCCCGCTCCACCAGGATTTCCGCCACGTCCGCCTCGATCAGCAGCAGCCTATCCTGCGCCTCCGCGTGCCGGAGCATCAGCCGGGAATAGAGCTGGCGGTCGTTCTGGCTACGCGGGGCCCAAACCGCGGGGCCTTTGCCGCGGTTGAGCATGCGGAAATGGATGCCGGAAAGGTCGGCCACATAGCCCAGTTCGCCACCCAGGGCGTCTATTTCCCTGGCCAGATGGCCTTTGGCGGGTCCGCCGAGGGAGGGATTGCAGCTCAAGCGGGCGAGGGATTCGAGCTTGAGGATAAAGAGCGCTGTTTTCGCCCCCCTGCGCGCCGCGGCCAGGGCCGCCTCGACCCCGGCGTGGCCTCCGCCGACCACGATCACATCGAAGCTGGGGGGCATGGCCTTAGTTCAGATGCCTGCCAAGCCAGGAGTAAAGCGGAGCCAGCCCGGTGTTTTTGAGGGCCGAGACCGGGAACAGCGGCATTCCTTGCAGGCCCAGCCCTTTGCCCAGCAAATCCAGGGTCCTGGCCACTTTGGTTTTGGGAATCTTGTCCGCCTTGGTGGCCACAACGCAGTGGTCGATCTCGCGCAGGCGCAGCAATTCCAGCAGTTGGACGTCCTTGGGGTCGGCTTCGTGGCGAATGTCCACCAGCACGATGATTCCGCGCAGTTGCTGGCGCTCGCTGAAATAGTGATGGATCATCCTGCGCCACTTTTCCTGTTCCGCCTGGCTCACTTCCGCGAAGCCGTAGCCGGGAAGGTCGGTAAGCTGCAAACAGCCCTCTTTTCCGGCGTCATCGTCCTTCCAGCGGATGAGGAAAAAGTTGAGCAGGCGGGTCTTGCCGGGGTGGGAACTGGTTTTGGCCAGTTTGCGCCTTTCCGTGAGCAGGTTGATGAGGGTGGATTTGCCCACGTTGCTGCGTCCCGCCACAGCGAATTCAGGATAGGCACTGGCGGGATAATCCTTCGGCTCCACCGCGCTCTTTACGAAAAAGGATTCAACAAACCTAAGCATGGCTATAAGTCACGCTGGAACGCTCTGATTCGCGCACCTCCACCTCGGTGACCCGGACCGGTTTTCCGGCCAGCGCTTCCGCCATGCGTTCAAAGATGTGGCGGGCGAGGTTTTCGGAGGTGGGGTTCTGTTCTGCGAAGGCCGGGAGGTCATTCAGATAAGTGTGGTCCAGCCCGTCGGTGATTTCTTTGAGCAGAGCCTTGATATGGCCGAAATCCATGGCCATGCCGATATTGTCGAGCCGCTCGGCTTCCAGGGCCACCCGCACGGTCCAGTTGTGCCCGTGCAGGTTGCTGCAGGCGCCTTCATATCCGCAGAGGCGGTGGGCGGCGCTGAAGGAATCGGTAACGCTAAGTTTATACATATCGGTCCCTTAAAAATACTTTTTGCGGATGAAGATCAAGACCAACACCAGCGAAGCCAGCACGGAAATCCCGATCACCGCCCAAAAGGCGTGGGGATTCCCCTCCAGAGGCAGTCTCACGTTCATGCCGTAGAGGCTGGCAATGAGCGTGGGCACGGAAAGGATGATGGTGACGGAGGTGAGGAACTTCATCACCACGTTCAGGTTGTTGGAAATGATGGAGGCAAAGGCATCCATCATTCCGCTCAGGATGCTGCTGTGGATGTTCGCCATCTCGATGGCCTGCGTGTTGTCGATGATCACGTCCTCCACCAGGTCCTCGGATTCCGGGTCCTGATTCAGCCAGCGCGAACGCTGCAGCCTTTCCAGGATGATCTCGTTCGATTTTAGCGAAGTTGAGAAATAGACCAGGCTCTTTTCCAGCCGCAGCAGGCGGAAGAGCTCCTGGTTGCGCAGGCTTTGGCTTAGTTCGCTTTCGATTTTGTTGGTGCGGCGGTTTATCTCTTTCAGGAAGCGCAGGAAATAGAGCGAGATGCGCAGGGCGATCTGCAGCAGGAAACTCTGCTGGGTGATCCGGAAAGGCTTGTGCTTGCAGTCCAGAAAGACGTTGAGCACTTCGTTGTCAAAGAAAGACACCGTGATGAGCTTGTCCTGCACCGCGATCACGCCCAAAGGCGCCGTGGTGAATGCTAAACTGGCCGAACGGTGCCTGTAATAGAGCGGCACGCGCATGATCACGAGGACAGCGTTATCCTCATATTCCATGCGGCTGGTTTCATCCGCGTCCTGGAGGTCCGTGATGAAGTCTTCGGGCAAATCGAATTCTTCGATCAGCGCCTTGATCTCGTCCGCCGTGGGGCTTTCCAGATGTATCCAAAACGCCTCGCTGTGCGCCAGAGCCGGCTCGAAACGCTGCTCTCTGACCTTGAAATACTGGATCATGGCAACCTCCTTTTTCTTTGATTATATTAAAACCAAGATTTTCAGGCGCGGGATTATGGCAACAGAAATCTCTGCCTTGCGCGCGGGAAACCCATCCCGGACCGGCCTTCGGAAAAAGAGCGTAAAGAGCGCCAGAAAATGCTTATCTATCGTGCTGCCCTGTCAGCCACACCCTTAACGCCCGAGTCCATCCCCCTCTTACGCCACCCTCATAATCCCCGCACCGAACGCGGGCATTATGCGGGAGGCTTATCCCAAACACGGGACAAGGCCTTAATGGCCAGACCGCATCCCCAGGGCGGACACTGGAGCCGGGCGGGGGACTGAACTTATTATTTCAGGGTGGAGGCCGGCAATTCCCAGTGCCGTGGGTCGTGGTTCAGCAGCAGGGTGCCGTTTTTTTCTTTGAGCCGGGCGGAAATATACTGCTTGGCCTTGAAGGTATCCTCGCGGCAAACGTCGTAGGCGGAGGTGACGGCCGGCGAAACGTGGAACAGGGTGGGCATGATGTCCCCGGCGTAGATGAAGTATCCATGTGCGGAATCGATCTCGACAATCTGGCTGCCGCAGGTGTGCCCGCCGGTTTTCACCAGGGTCACTCCTGGCGCGATTTCCTCGCTGCCATCGATGAGTTGCTGCCTTCCCCGCTCTTCCAGCAGGGCCAGCTGCCGCGGAAAATCGTAAGACGCGCGGTTGAGGCCGTCGGGATTTTTGGCGGTTTCCCATTCCTGGCGCTGGATCCAGTGCCGGGCTTTGGGAAAGGTGAGGGCGTCGTGGTCGCCAAAGCCTGTAATGATGCCTCCGGCGTGGTCAAAATGCAGATGGGTGAGCACCACGTCGGTGACGTCGGCATCGCGGATTCCCAGTTCAGCCAGGGACACCGGCAGCAGGAAGGCCGAGGGGCGGTAGATGTCGCGCTGCTTTTCCGAAAGCCGATTGCCAAGCCCTGTATCCACCAGGATAACGCGGTCCGCCATTTTGATCAGCAGCAGGTTCAGAGCCAGGTTTTTGCGGTGCCGCTCGTCGGTCTGGACGCTTTTTCCCCAGATGGCGCGGGGCAAAACGCCCAGCATGGCGCCGCCGTCGGTCCAGTAATCTCCCGCGTCGATTTTGTGCAGGCTGATATCCGGTTTCATGCCTTGGCGGAGGTTTTGCCCTTGGGGCGGGGACGGCGGTTGGGGCGGGGCCTTTGCCCGGGTTTGGGATTTTGCTCCGGCTTCAGGTTCTGTTCCCGTTTCAAGCTGTGCTCCGGCCTGGTGTTGAGTTTGGGGCGTCCGCCGCGTTCGCGCCTGAGGCTGCGGGGCTTTTTGTCCTTGCTGTCCTGGGCCTGGGAGAGCGCCTCACTCTCCTTTTGCCTGGCGGAAAAGATGACGATGCGTTTCTGTTCGCCCTCGCCGATGGTGAGGGTGCGGAGGCCGCGTTCGCGCTCCACGTAACGGTGGATTATCCTCCGGTCGGTTGAGCTCATGGGTTCCAGGGTTTGGGGTTTGCCCTGTTCGCGCACCTTCTTCATGATGGGCTGGAATTTCTTCAGGAACTGGGCTTCGCGGCGTTCGCGGTAGCCGTCCACGTCAATGTAGATGCGGTCGATATCGTGTTCGTTTTCGAAAACGCGGTTCACAAAATATTGGAGGGTTTCCAGCATATAGCCGTTTTTGCCGATGAGCAGCCCTGTGTCCTGGCTGTCTTTGATCTCCAGATGGATGGATTTGCCTTCGGTTTTGGTGGTAACGCGGCTGAAAGGGATGCCCATCTTGCCCAGCAACTGGCTGAGCAGGTTGCCGGCGCGTTCGCCCAGGCTGGGCAGCTCGAAACGCACCACGGCTTGCTTTCTGCCAAACAGGCCAAACAGGCCTTTGGAGGGTTTTTTCACAATCTTGTAGTTCAGTTCCCAGTCCTTGATCCGGTGTTCGCCGCGGAAGGCGGCGATGATTGCTTCGATGCTGGTTCCGGTTTTCTCGATTGAGGTCATGAAATAGTTTCCTTTTGTTTAAGACGTTTTTGCGTGTAATACTGATGGGCCACGCTGAGCATGTTGAAAACAGTGTAGTAAAGCACCAGGCCGGAGGGGAGGCCGCGGAAGATGAAGAACAGCATCACAGGCATGATCCAGGTCATCATCCTGGAACTCTGCTGCATGGCCTGCTGTTTCTCGTCCATCTTGGCCATGGCTTCTTTGGAGGGCCGGGTCATCAGGCTTTGCAAAATCATGAATCCGGCCATGATGGCGGGCAGGATCCAGGGGTCCGGCTCGGAGAGATTCAGCCCCAGAAAACTCACGTTGCGCATTGCCATGGCGTAGCGCAGAACGTTGTAAAGAGCGATGAAAATCGGCATCTGCAGCAGTATCGGCAGGCAGCCCGACATCGGACTGGTGCCGGCCTCCTTGTATGCTTTGGCGATTTCCTGCTGCATCCTCTGCGGGTCGTTCTTGTATTTGGTTTGGATTTCCTGCAATTGGGGCTGGATGCTCTGCATTTTCAGGTTGGCGTCCATGCTTTTCTTGGTGAGGGGGTGCAAAATCAGCTTGAGGATGAAGGAGAAAATGATGATAACGATGCCATAGTTGGGGATGAAGCTGTGCAGGAATTTCAGCAGCCAGGCGATGGCGTTGGCCAGCCAGCGCAACCAGCCGGGACCGCGGTCCGGGATCAGCTCCAGCTTGGTGTCCTCGTAGCTTTTCATCAGGTCGTAATCCGCCGGCCCGGCATAGATAAGGAAGCTTTGAGCCCAGGTTTGGGAAGGGCGGTCATCCCGTGAATCCAGAATCAGGCTTGGATTTCCGGTATCTTTGGCGATGCCGGGATGGTAGTTGCTGGTGAGGGCGTTGCCGGTTTCGTGGATGGCGATGCTGAAGTATTTGCTGCGCAAAGCGGCCCACTTGAAGGACGATACCGGCGAGGACTGCGCTTCTTTCTTTATCTTGGGCAGGGTGAGCTTCACCGGAACGTTGTCCGCGAAAAGCAGCACCTTGTAATCCTGGTCTTTGGCGCGGGGCTTGACCACTTCGCTGTCGGCGATTCCGGCGCTGAAGTCGTATTCAATGCCGTACACGGCATCCGGGCTGTTGACCTTCACATCCATCAGGATGCCGTATTTGTCGTCCAGGCGGTAGCTTTTGGTCACCAGCGGGGAGCTTTGCTCGCCCAGCCAGAAAACGATTCCCGCCGTGTCGCTCTGCGCGCTTTGCCAGTAAAGCATTTTCAGGTCTTTCGGCGGGGAAGCTTTGTGCTGAAGCAGCGAGATGCCGGCGAGGTCCCTGCCTTGCGGAACCAAGTCCACGGGTGTGTTGGTTTTCTTGTCCGCCCAGTTGTATTTCTTTAGCTTGATGGAGGTGATGCTGGCGCCGAGGTTGCTGAAGCTAACCGTGAAGTTGTCATTGGCCAGGGTGAGGGTCCTCAGGCTGTCGGCGCCTTTGATCAGGCTGTCCGGAAGTGCGATTTGGGGTTCTTCGGCCACCGTCGGAGCCTTGATGCTGTCCGCGGCAAGCGAATCAGCGGTTTGCGGGGTGGCGGGCTGGTGCTTGGGAGCAAAATAGGTTGACCAAACGAAAAAGAGAATGACCACCACAAAGAGGGCTATGAAAGTGCGTTTATCCACATTTTCTCCTTAGGGAAGCGGATCGTAACCGCCCTTGCAAAAGGGATTGCAGCGCAAAACGCGCCAGGCCGAGAGGCCGAGGGCTTTGAAAAAATTGTATTTGCGGAAAGCCTGCAGGCTGTACTGGCTGCAGGAGGGCTGAAAACGGCAGACGCTGGGCAGCAACGGCGAGATGGCCTTTCGGTAGAAGGTTATCAGCCCGATGAAGGGAAGATTCGGCAGGCGCAGAAGCGCTGTCAGCATCTTTCTCGAAGCTGGGTGCTCAGTTTGTCCAGTTCCGCGCAAAGCTCGTTCCAGCTTAGTTCGCCGGCGCCGGGCCGGGCGATGAGGTTGAGTTTGAAGCCCTGGGGAAAGTCACGGCAACGCAGGCGCGCCCATGCTTTGATCCTGCGTTTGAGAAGGTTGCGCGTGTGCGCTTTGCCGATCTTTTTTCCAATGGTGATGCCCAGGGCGGATTCGTGTGGGTCAAACAGCACCGCAGCATAGAAATGATCGCTCCTCAGAAACAGGTCGGGGGAGCTGAACTCCCGGTATTCACTGTGCTTCGTGATCCTACGAAGCATGGCTCATACGCAGAGGGTTTTTCTCCCTTTGGCACGGCGGCTGGCAAGTACTTTGCGGCCATTGCGGGTGGCCATGCGGCTCCTGAAGCCGTGGGTGTTCTTGCGGGAACGTTTGGAAGGCTGATAAGTCCTTTTCATTTATCTAACTCCTTAAAATGTATGGCATTTTCATTGAACAAACCATCTTTTTCAGTTCTCTTTAAGTGTCAAGCGCAAAAAACGTCACCCTCCCCCGCGCCCTTTCACTTGACAGATTCAGCCCCGCCAAAAAGCCTTGAACCGCCTCGGTAACCTCTTGTCCCAAGTGGAAATATCGCTCCGGGGCGGAGGATGGATTTGCATCTCAATTTTTGGTCTTGGAACGTGAATGGCCTGCGGGCCGTAATGAACAAGGATTTCGTTGCCACCATCAGGCGTGAGCAACCGGACTGGCTTGGCCTGCAGGAAACAAAGCTGCAGCAGCACCAGATCCCACCGGAGCTGGAAGAGCTCAAGGGTTACCGCTTTTACTGGTCCCACGCCGAGCGCAAGGGCTATTCCGGGACGGCGGTGCTGAGCAAGTTCGAGCCCCTGGAACTGAGCTACGGCTTCGGCCTGCCGGAATTCGACAACGAAGGCCGCATCATCCGCTGCGATTATGACAGCTTCATCATCTATAACATCTATTTCCCGAACGGACAGATGAACGACGAGCGCCTGGATTACAAGCTCCGTTTCTACGATGCCTGTTTCGAACGCATGGAAGCCGACCGAGCAGGCGGCAAAATGGTGATCGTCACCGGCGATTACAACACCGCCCACCACGAAATCGACCTCGCCAATCCCAAGGAAAACGAAAAGACCAGCGGATTCTTACCAATAGAAAGGGCCTGGCTGGACAAGATCGTCGCCGCGGGCTGGCTGGACACTTTCCGCCTCTTCCATCCGGAGCCAAAACGCTATTCCTGGTGGAGCTACCGCGCCGGAGCCCGGCCCCGGAACGTGGGCTGGAGGATTGATTATTTCTTTGTGAATGCCGAGGCTCGGGACCGCGTGCTTGATGCCGACATCCGCGACGACATCATGGGTTCAGACCACTGCCCGGTTACCCTGAGGATCAGTCTGCCCTGAATTCCAGCATATCCTGGTAGTAATAGCCGTCCCAGCCGAGCTGGAGGGAGTAGCGGCCCTTGCCGTATTTGAACTCCAGGGGCAGGATGAGCCGGTTTTCGCTCTTCCATTCAATGCTTAGGGGCATTGAGCCCAGGGTGTAGGTCAGCAGATCGATCTGGACCCTGGTGTTGGGGTCCGGGATGCTCAGTTGGCAGTTGAAGCCCTCGCGCGGCTCCACGGAAACATACTCGAATTCCAAAGCGTAGCTGCGACCGGCAGAAAAAGCCGGGGGCAGGGCGGAAATCCTTTTCAGGATGGGCAGGGCGAGCACCTGGGTGGTGTAAAGCCGGTTGCCTTCCAAATGCACGGCGATCCCCTCATGGGTGAAATCCTGGCTGAGGATGTTGGCCTTGTGGCCTGTCGAATTCAGCCAGCCAAGGGCGATTTCCCTGGGGTCGAAGACCAGGCGGCTGTTTTCGATGAAATACAGGTTCTCGCCAACCCCCGCCACCAGCAGTTCCGGCAGGTGTTTCCTCAGCCGCTGCGAGACCTGCAGGCCTTCGGGGTCCACATGGTTGAAGAAATCCTGCTTCCCCATGTTTTGGCTGTGGCGCAGGGCTAAACCGGCCAGATCGTCCCTCCAGATCAGTTCCGGAAGGCCGTTCCTGCCCCGGATGGCGTTGATTTCGGCATGGATCTGCCTCGCGAACTCGCCCGGGCTTAGAGTATCAGCTCCCAGGCCGGCCAGCGGCAGCAGCAATAGCAAACCAAGGCAAATCCCCTTCATAAACTGCTCAGAAATTGTATTGCAAAAGCAAAGCTTCCCCGGAGAAGCGCAGCCGGATTTTTTCCTTCTCGCTTTCGAAATCAGAAAGATGCGCGTCCACATAGGCATCCAGCATGGAAAGCCCTGCCGTGATGCCAAGCCACCAGATATCGTTTTTCAGTTCGTTGCCGAAATCGCGGCTACGGGCCAGGTATTGCTCCTGCAGAAAGGGGTCCGGAGTGTTTTCCGCCAGGTCACGCCAGTAATTTCGTTCGCCGCCATGGTAGATGGCGGAACCGATGAAAAACCCCTGCACGCCCATCACCAGGCCCGCCTTCAGCCAGGCCCGGTTGTAAAGCTGTCCCCCGCCCGGAAAGGCCGCGGAATAAAGCACTGCGCGGGTCGGCACCCGCTTTGCCTGGGCGAAAG
Organism: Candidatus Cloacimonadota bacterium; assembly: GCA_012516855.1. Lineage (NCBI taxonomy): Bacteria > Pseudomonadati > Candidatus Cloacimonadota > Candidatus Cloacimonadota bacterium. The sequence goes on along the minus strand of JAAYWB010000052.1, from coordinate 5,930 downwards.
CGGAACTCAGTCCGGCCAGGATGAGGCACAGCGCCAGCAGTTTTTTCATTCGGATTCCCATATCAACGATACTCTTCTTTCCAAACAAGCCTGCTTGTCAATCATTATTTCACCCCGGCATCCACAGCTCCAGTTCACTGTGACGCGGGGCCAGAATGATTTGTGGGAAAGCTGCGGCCTCGCCGGTGTCGGGAACTTTTTAGTGGACAAAGTTTCCGCCTCGTATTTCTTGGATTTTTCAACAATACACATTGAAAGGTGAGTTTAGGAAGCAGATTATGAACAGCGACTCCGACAGTCCGCTACGCAGGATCAGGAACATCGGCATCATGGCCCACATCGATGCCGGTAAAACCACGACCACGGAGCGGATCCTGTTTTACACGGGATTTTTGCACAGGATGGGCGAGGTGCATGACGGCAACGCTTTCACCGACTGGATGGAACAGGAGCGTGAACGCGGGATCACCATTACCTCCGCCACGGTGACCTGTGTCTGGAAAGACAACCACATCAACATCATAGACACCCCCGGACACGTGGATTTCACCGCCGAGGTGGAGCGCAGCCTGCGCATCCTGGATGGCGCGGTGGGCGTCTTTTGTGCCGTGGCTGGAGTGGAGCCGCAATCGGAGACTGTTTGGCATCAGGCCGACCGTTACAAGGTCCCGCGCATCGCCTATGTGAACAAGATGGACCGTCCCGGAGCCGATTACGACAGGGTTATCGGCATGATCCACGAGCGCCTGACCCCGCTGGCCCGAGCCGTGAACATCCCCATCGGCCGCGAGGACAGCTTTGAAGGAGTTATCGACCTCATCACGATGAAGGCATGGCTCTTCGACCCCCTCACCAAAGGCAACGAAGTGCATCTGAAGGATATTCCTCCAGAACTGCTGGAGCAGGCCACCAGGCAGCGCGACATCCTGCTGGAAAGCGTGGCGGAATTTGATGACGAACTGCTGCATGCCTACCTGGAAGGGCTGGAAATCCCGGAACATCTGCTTCGCCGGGCCATCCGCGTTGCCACCATCGGAGGCAACATCATCCCCGTTTTCTGCGGCTCATCGCTGAAAAACAAAGGCGTGCAACTACTGCTGGACGGCATCTGCGACTTTCTGCCCTCCCCGCTGGAAGTGCCGCCCTGCGAAGGTTTCAACCCCGAAACCAAAGCCCCCGTCACCCTCGAGTCCGATCCGCGCGCGCCCTTTGTGGGCATGGCTTTCAAGGTGCAAACGGACAAATATGTGGGCAAGCTGGTCTATGTGCGCGTCTATTCCGGCACCCTGAAAAAAGGAGCTTCGTTCTACAACCAGAGCAACGGCAAACGCGAGCGGGTGTCACGCATTTTGCAGATGATGAGCAACCGCAAGAACGACCTGAACGAACTCCACGCCGGCGACATCGGCGCTTTTGTCGGCTGCCGATTCCTGAGCACCGGCGACACCATCACGGACGGCGAACTGGATGTGCAGCTCAGCCGCATGCATTTTCCGGACAGCGTGATCTCCATCGCCATCGAACCCCGCACCAAGGCTGATCAGGAAAACCTGAGCGACGCCCTGGCCCGCCTCGAGGAAGAGGATCCCACCTTCCGCGTGACTACGGACAAGGAAACCGGCCAGACCCTCATTTCCGGGATGGGCGAACTGCACCTGGAAATCATAGTGGACCGCCTGCGCCGCGAATTCAACGTTTCCGCCAACGTCGGCAATCCGCAGGTATCCTACAAGGAAACCATCACCCGCGCAGTGGAATGCGAGGAAACATTTATCCGCGACATGAATGGGAAAGGCAACTATGCCAAGGTGAAATTCCGCCTTTCCCCACTTTCGGAGGAAGAACTGCCTGAAGGAGCGAAAAACCTCTTCCAGAGCAGCGTTGGCACCGATAAAATCCCCGGCGAGTATCACAAACCAATCGAAGAAGCCGCGCTCAACGCCCTCAACGACGGGCCCTTGATCAGTGGAAACCTCGAACGGGTGAGGGTCGAACTCATCGACGGCGATTTCAACCCCGTGGACTCCAACGAGTTGGCCTTCCGCATCGCCACCTCGATGGCCATCTCCAAAGGCCTGCGCGAAGCCGGCCCGGTAATAATGGAACCCCTTATGCAGCTTTCGGTTATCTCCCCGGATGCCTTCGTGGGCGACATCATCGCCGACATCAACGCCAAGCGTGGCCAAATCAGCGTGCTACGCAGGCACAACGAGTTTCAGCAGGAAATCGTGGCGGAAGTTCCCCTTTCCGAACTGGTTGGCTATACCACCAGGATTCGCTCCCTCAGCCAGGGCAGGGCGACTTACAGCCTGGAATTCCGCAAATACGCAATCAGCCCCGCCCAGGTGCAGAGCGCCGTGCTGAAGCGCATCCGCGGCTTTGCCTGATAATCCGGGCACCCAAACAAATAAGATTCAGGAGTATCGGCATTCTATCTATAAGTCTCATAAAGCCTTGACTCCACACCTTTGGCCTCCCTATCTGTCCGTCCTTAGCCCTTTCCGAAGCGCCTCTTTTTCGCCTCCCGCCAAATTCCCGCCTTTCATGCGAAAGGTGTAGGAGAGGCGAAGTGGATGTGAATTATCAGGGGCTAAGGACGGACAGGCAAGGAATTGAACAGGGAAAAAGAGCGGGCGGACCTTTTCTGATCCGCCCGTAATGGTTTATCCACCAGGAAAGCGCCTTGAACCGGGGTTTTTTGGCGGCGTTTCCGGAGGAGGGTCAGTTCATGTTTTCATTTTCCAGCAGCGCTTCTATCCGGGCAAGTTTTTCCGCTGCCGCGTGGTTGAGCAGGGCGGGGGTTCCGTAGCTTTTGGTCCCGAAGAAGATGAGGGCGCCGGCCCCGTCGGATGCGTATTCGCCTTTGAGGGGGATAATTACGCGCCCGAGGATGTCTTTGGCGCCGGAAGGCAGGTTGAACGCAAGGGTTTCCGGCCAGATGATCTCCAGGGCCGTTCCTGAGGACCTGATGGAATCTATGAGGTCGGGGCTCACGATCAGGCGGGCCTCTTCATCGGCGCTTTGGAGCAGTTCCAGGGCGCTCTGGGCCAGGGAATCCGCCTGTTCGCAGGGCAGGGCCTTGCCATAGCTCCAGAGCAGGGCTTTCACGCCCGGCCTGTCAGTTTTGGCCACGCAACAGCCGGCGAGCAGAGCAATCATTCCGACCAAAGCCATAAGGCGATTCACACTTCCCTCAATAGATGGTGATCTCGTCCAAAAGGCAGGCGGAGTCGTAGATGCTGTCGCCCACATCACCACAGGCTATGCGCAGGCGCACCACCTGGCCCTGGAAGGCGCTGATGTCGTGCACCAACTGGCGCCAGCCGGTCATGTAGCAGTCCCCTTGGTCAAAGGAAATGGGCGGGGTGCAGCAGACGAGGCCGTAATCGACAAAAGAGTCGATGGTTTCGTGGAAGATGACGTGCACGGCCCCGGTGCTGTCGGTGATGGAAATGGTGAGGTAATCCTGATATTGGCTGCCCACGTATTCCATGAATTCCTCGGAGATGAAGTTCCATCTGATGCTGAGGGTTTCCACCGAATCGGGCACCCGGAAGGGCTGGGAGATGGAGCCGCTGCTTTCGGTGTAGCCCAGGCCGGTGGAGATGATGCCCATGAAGTTGCCCTCGGTCGGTTGCTGGTCTCCGAGTTGGGTGATCACGCGACCGTCTCCCTCACGGAACCAGCCGCTGAGGTTTCCGAACTCGAAATTGCCGTTGATGAGGTCGAAGGAATAGTGGAGTTCGTTTGTGGTGGCGTTCATGGTGAAGGTGGCGTGGCTGAAAAAGGGGTCTTGTTGTCCGGCGACGAAGGCCTTGCCGTTGTTTTTGAGTTCAACGGCCATTTTCTGGAAGATTTCGTCGGCTTTGGCCTTGCAGAAGCTGGTGCTGACGATCTTTGAGAAACCGAAATAGGCCTTTGCCCCCTTGCCGAGGAAGGCGTTGGAGAGGTTGGCGGTTTGGGAGCTTTCGCAGGAGCCGTTGAAGATCAGGCTGTTCGGCATGGTTCCGCCCAGGTTGGCGATATAGGCGCTGCGGACACTGTAAACGGTGCCCTTTTGGGCAAAGCCTCCTACCGTGGAATAGGTGACCCTCTCGAAGAAGCCAACCTCGTTGTTGAGGATCTGGAAGATGTGGCTCCAGATATTGACGATGTTCATCAGTTCGCCGGTCAGGATGTGTTCGCCGCCGGCGCCGTGGGTGTCTAATATCACGGTGCCGTATTCGGCAAGGTTGGCCAGGGAGGCGACGGTGCATTGCTGGTTCCTGAGTGAGACCACGTTGAGGCCGAGGTCGCTGTTTTCGAATATGGTTTGCAGGCTGGGGCGCATGTCGATGTCGAAGACACCCTCATAGGGGGCCCAGATCAGCACGTCCTTGTCCTGGATTTTGTCGGCGTCATCCACCTTGGCCGTGTTCCAGTTCAGGTTGGCGATGGCGTTTTCGAGGGCGTTTTGCCCTCTGGTCTGCTTGCGCAGGGGGATGTCGGCGTTGGGGCGCGCGGGCGTGGCGGAGCCGCCTTTGGTGGTGATATAGCCGTTTTCGTCTGTCTCGCAGAAGATCACGCCTCCTTTGATGCCGGTGTCGTAGGTGACTTCGAGGCTGCCGTCCACCAGTTCCGCTTTGGTAACTCCGGGCCGGCCTTCAAACCAGGTTTTCAGCTTCTCGGCGCCCTGCTCCAGATTTGTGGCATCGGAGGCGTTGAGGGCGGCGGCGATTCCGGCATGGTTGTCGAGCATCTTGTTAATGTCGTCCTGGGTGATCGCCTCGTGGACGGTGATTTTGTAGAGGGGCGAATAGTTCGCGACCTTGGCGTCGGAATAGGCCACGATCCTGTAGTAATACTGGCCGGCGTAGTTCTCGAGGATGCTGAGTTTGTTGGAATAGGTGCCGTCGCCGAGAATTTCGTCGTGATGGTCGTAAAGATCGCCGTCGTCATAGATTTGGCCGATTTCATTTATTACTTCGAAATTGGAATCCACCCGGGCGACTTGGACCTCTGAGACCCCGCAGTTGACGGGTGTAAGGGTTTGCCTCACCACGCTGTAGCCGGCCTGGCTCACGAAAAAGCTGCTCTGGCTGAAGGTGGGATGGCCGGTGAAATCGATGTCCGTGTTCCGCGTGACAATGATGGTGGCGGTGCCGGAATTTCCCTTCTTGTCCTTGGCTTCGCAGACGATGATGTTGTCACCCTTGGTCAGGGCGATGTCTTTCAAGCTCCAGTTGGTTGTTCCAGTGGCCGTTACGGGAGAAGAGTTGTTGACTTTGACTGTGACGGATTTGATATCCCTGTTGTCGAAAGCCGTGCCAGCCAGGTCTATCGTTTCCTGGGTGGTGGCGTAGGAGAAATAGTTGGTGGGTGTTGAGATTTGAATAACCGGGTTTTCGTCATCCTTGGGCTGGAGCCAGGCACAGGCTCCCAGCAATAATAGCAAAGCGATCAACAGGATTGGCGTTAGCCTTGTCAGTTTGTTCATGTTTCCTCCTTTTCAAGACAGGCTTGTGTGTTTTTCTTTGTGAACCGCCCCCGAAACTAAAGGGGGCAAATCGCTATTCCGTTTAGAATATCAATCGACAAATTGCTGTCAAGTGGAAAAACGCTGATTTTAGCGGGAGTCTGCTTTTTTTATAATCTGGCGGGGATGGCCTGGGTTTGGGATATAAGGCTGAAAGCCTTTTCAGAAAAGAAGGTAGAGGCAAAGACATGTTTGGTTTCGGAGAGGAAAAAAAGCCACAGAGGGGCGGACTTCATTCATCCAGCCGGCTTTGATCCGCTCCAGAACATGGACGGCAGGCTCCAGGCCACGTCATCCCGGACGTCACCGAGCCTGTGAGGTGACATTGATCCGGGATCCATGAATGGATGTACACTGGATTCCGGGTCAAGCTCAGAATGACGTGGGTGTGGGACAAGGCCATGAATTCACAAAT
>JAAYWB010000051.1 GCA_012516855.1 Candidatus Cloacimonadota bacterium | reverse complement strand
TGTACACTGGATTCCGGGTCAAGCCCGGAATGACGTGGATTTAGGGCTGGGTGGTGGTTGTTTCTGGATTCCGGGGCAAGCCCGGAATGACGTGGAATTTTGTGGACGGGTATATATGTTGTTAAGGCTAATAACAAGGTGAAGAGCCATAAATACTTACCCACAGCAAAGTCCTGCCAGTGTCCTGCCGGCCAGGCCCTGAACGCCCGTTTCCATCCCCCTCCCACGCACCGCGTATAATCCTCGCATCAAGTGCGGCTATTGTGCGGGAGGCACATCCGGGACACAGGAAAAGGCCTTAACGGCCAATCAGCATCGATTCGCTGTTCAGCGGGGCTTGATTACTGCCGCCGTCCGGGTTGGAAACGCCGGGTTTTATCCACCCGGCTTGAAAGGGAGCCTTCTTTTCCGCAAAAAAATCGCCGCCCATGAAGGACGGCGTTTTATGCTTGGAATCAGCTTAACTCAATGGGGGTCGCGCTGAAATCTGTTGCGGTTGTACATCTGCTTTTTGGCCTTGCGGCATTCCGGGCAGCGCTGGGGCTCGTTGGCCAAACCCTTTTCCTTGTAAAATTCCTGTTCGCCTTCGGTGAACACGAATTCGTTCGAGCAATCTTTACAAACCAATGTCTTGTCTGGCATGGGCTTTCTCCTTTTTGTTCGGGACGTCTGACATTCGGGTTTGAGGCTCTCCCAGAACAAAAGGAATAGGCTCATGGAATGTTAATCCCTGTTTGATGCGTAAAATCTTCAGGGTCTGCATTCTGTCAATCTTTATTTTTCAGAAAGTGGTTTTGTCCACAAAGTTGAAGTTGTTGATCAGCATGGTGGGGATGTAGGCGTAAAGGAATGGCAGTTCCTGCTTGCCCAGGGCCAGGATGCGTCGCGTGGCGTCGTGCGGGATTTCGTTGAAGCGCAGGTTGTTCACGGCGTTTTTCACCTTCCCGTCCTCGAAGTAGAGCACTCCGTCGCGGGTCATTCCCGTGAATTCCCCCGCTTTGGCATCCACGGTGCGGATATACCAGAAGCGGTTGATGATCAGGCCCCTCGGCACCAGCTTCATCATCTCTTCCTCGCTGGCTTTGCCGCCGGGGACGAAATAGTTGAAGAGCATTTGCGGCTGGGCGTTCTTTTCTTTGGCCCAGTGCCGGTTCGTGGGCATGTTTTGCAGGATTCCGTTCTCCACCCAGCTTATTTCCCTGCTGACGATGCCTTCATGGTCAAAGGGACGGGCGTAGAGCCGGGGCTCCTTCAGGGTTGAGCGCAGCGAGAATTTTTCCCCGAAGAAAGGCTGCCCCAGTTGGCCGGTGTAAGGGGTGAAACCCTCATCGCTCTGGCGCCGGTTCATCATCCAGCCCATGTAGAGCAGCAACTCGCCGATCGCGCCGGGGCGCAGGATAACCGGGATTTTGCAGGCATCGAAATCTTTCATCGTGAGCAGGCTTTCCGCCTGGGAAAGCAGACGCCCGAACTCCTGTTCCAGCGAAAACGAGGCAAAATCCTTGGCCTCGTGGGAAACCTTGGTTTCCACGTTTTCCTTTTTGAGGGTCATGGAATGGCCGAATTGGGTTAAGGAATCGCTGCCCGCAAAGCCGTTTTTGGTGAAGAGGCAGTATTCATAGACGTGTTTCTCGGTCATTCCGGAAACCGTGGCTCCGTAGGCTTTGGCCTTGTCGATGGCCTGCTGCACGATTTCCACCATCTCTGCCGGCTCCAGTTCACGCGTGGAGGGATCGCTGTTGTTCACATCCGGAAGCGTTTGCGCGCCCGTGCTGGGCAGGTATTCCGGGTCGGGGCGGTTGAGCTTGGCGATGTCTTCAGCGGTTTTAACCAGATAGGCAAGCGTGGCCTCATCGTCCTGGTTCACGCTGCAGGAACCTGTCCGCTGGCCGAAGGCGACCTCCAGAGTAATGTCCAGCCTGGGGCCGGCGATGTGCTGGGTGATGCCGTTCTGGGCGAAGCGGGTCTGGTGGTTGTCGCTGGCGCTGATGCTGAGGCTGTAATCGTCAGCCTGGCAGTGGCTGCGGATGTATTTTTCGATTTGTTCGAACTGCTTGTTCATTGTGAACCTCCCACGCGGATGTTACGGAATCTGGCGGTCGCGGCGCCGTGCGTCATGCGCGCCGACTGGCTGGGCTGGCCCTTGCCGCAGTTGATAACTCCGAAAGGCCGCCAGTAGCGTTCGTCGCAGATGGCGTCACAACTGTTCCAGAATTCCGGGTTGCAGGATTTGTAAATCACTTTCTTGACAGGACGGAACAGCTTGCCGTTCTTGATTTCCCAGAAGAAATCGCCGCCGAACTGAAAATTGACCCGGTGCTGGTCGATGGAAAAGCTGCCCTGGCCCTGGATGTAAATTCCGTCCTCGGTATCGGCGATCAGCTCGGCCGGGCTGAGTTCCCTGGTGCCGGGCAGCAGATAGAGGTTGGGGATGCGGTTGATGGGCTGATCAGAATAATAAGTGGCGCGGTTGCAGCCGCGGGAATACTCCAAACCTATTTCCATCGCGGTGTCGCGGGTGCTGCCATATTCGTTCAGGATGCCGTCTTTGATGATGTGCCATTTCTGGCCGGGGACGCCGTCGTCGTCAAATCCAAGCGTGGCCAGCCCTTCGTTGAGGGTGTTGTCGCCCACGAAATTTACGATCTCGCTGCCGTAGCGGTAGTTTTTCAGCTTTTCCGGAGTGGCAAAGGAGATTCCGGCATAGTCAGCTTCCCAACCCAAAACGCGGTCCAGTTCTGTGGCGTGTCCCACGCTTTCGTGCATGGTAAGGCCCAGGTGGACGGGGTCCAGGATCAGCGTGCGCCGCGCTTCCGGGCCCAAAGGTTCGGCTTTCACCTTGATCAGGGCCTCTTCGGCGATCTGCTTCGCTTTTTCCGTCAGGTTCAGGCTTTCGATCCATTCCCAGCCGGTGGCTTTGCCGCCTTCGTTGAAGCTGCGGCTCTGGCTGTCGCCTTCGTAAACCGCCGTGGCGGTTATCATTGGCGTTATCCACTGCGTGTTCAGCTCCAGGCGGGTGCCCAGGGTGGAGCCAAAGAACTTATCATCCCTGTGCATCACCAGATAGAACATCGCGCGTTTCACGCCTTCAAAGGCCAGCATGGTGCGGTTCACCTCCAGCATCAGCTCCACCTTTTCCTTCATCGGCACGTCGCGGGGATCGATCTTCACCGGGGTCTCGTATTTGGCGATATAGCTGCGTTCCGGGGCCAGGCGCAGCTTCTTGTCCTTGTTCACCGAGGCTGAGAGGGCGGCGATTTCCGCGGCGCGGCTCACCGTCTTCAAAACAGCCTCATCGCTGAAAACGTTGGAATGGGCGAAGCCCCAGGCCCCATCCCTGAAAAAGCGGATCCCGTAGCCGTAAAGAACTTCGTTGGACGTGTTTTTAAGGCTCAGGTTCTGCAGATAGATCACCACATCGGTGGTCTTCTGAACGCGGATGTCGGCATATTCAGCGCCGAGCCGCTCCGCCGCGTTCATGGCCAGATCGAGATACTTCATCAATCCTCCCAATTTGGATTTTGGCTTGGTTGTGCCGCCTTCAGACTGTGCAACCTGCCTTCCAATCCAGTATAAAATCCCCGCCCCCGCCTGTCAAGCCGGATTTTTCCTTTGACAGAACGGCCCGCCTCCGCCAAGCTATCCCGGTCGGCCAACCGGCTGAAAACATTACGGTTAACAAGGACACACGCGATATGGAATGCCCCTTCTGCGCCATCAAACCCGAACAGGTCCTGCTGGAAAACGAACATTTTGTCGCCATCCGCGACATTCGCCCCATCTCGCCAGGACATTGCCTCATCGTTTCGCGCCGCCACGCTCGCGATTTCTTTGAGCTTAGCGCCGCCGAAGCCGCTTCCCTGCACGGTCTCAGCCTTAAGCTGCGCGGGTTTCTGGAGCAGGAACACCATCCCGACGGATTTAAGCTGCTGATGAATTGCGGCGCCGCCGCCGGACAGAGCGTGTTCCATTTCCACCTGCATCTGATCCCGCGCTACACCGGCGACAGGAAGAATTTCCGCAGGCTGGTGGCCTCGCTGGGGGAAGTCCTGTAACCCTGAATCCACCGATATATTGAGCCCGAAATGTTGGGATAAAAACCAACCCATTGCTCCTCTGGCTGTTTGAGGGCGTCTGACATTCCCCGTTATTCATGGTCTATACAAGGCCAGACGGGCAAGCGCATTGTTTTGATCGGCTCTTTTTCAAATCGGGCAGGTGAGCCCGGAGGGCGGCAAAGACAAATTCACGGATTTATTCATCTGCGAAATCCGTGAAATCTGTGTGAAACTCTCTTTTATTCGCGTAATTCGAGGATGCCCTGTTTTACAGGGAAATATGCCGGACGCGGGTCCCGGAATCCGGATTCTCCGCGTCCAATCCTGTCTCAACCCCTCCCGGCGAGGGAGGTCATTTCAAGACGGAGTAAGAGAGTTTTCGAACTGGTTACATCGTCTCAACCCCTCCCGGCGAGGGAGGTCATTTCAAGAGCCTCGATTTTAGCCCTTTAGCAGAGCGGGTTTGGGACCCCATTTCCGTGAACCTCCTCTGACCCGGGCCTGA
>JAAYWB010000050.1 GCA_012516855.1 Candidatus Cloacimonadota bacterium | reverse complement strand
TTGGCGTGGCCGAGCATTTCCTGCACGGCGCGGAGGTCTGCTCCGCGGTTGAGCAGATGGGTGGCAAAGCTGTGGCGCAGAGTGTGGGGCGAGTATCCCTTTTTTTGTGCCACGAGGCGGAAATACCGGCCCAGAATGGCATAGAGCTGGCGTCCGTCGAAATCTTTTCCGCTTTTGGTGAGGAAAACCCTGTCTGAGCTTTCCGGCCGGAGCAGTTTTTCCCGCAGGGGCAGCCAAGCCCGGATGGTCTCCGCGGCTTCGGAGCCAAAGGGCACGAGGCGTTCCTTGCTTCCTTTGCCGAAAACTCTCAGCAGCCGTCGTTTAAGGTCGATATCGACCAGGCGGAGTTCTGCCAGTTCAGAGATACGCAGTCCGCTGGAGTAGAGCAGTTCCAGGATGGCGCGGTTGCGAACGCCGTAAACGCTGTCCAGATCGGGGATGCGGAGCAGGGTCAGAATTTCCTCCTCGGTGAAGAAATGGGGCAGGGCTTTTTCAAATTTGGGGCGCTTGACCTTGTCCATGGGATTTTCCGAGATTTTGCCGGTAAGTTTCAGCCAGAGGAAGAAACTTTTCAGGGCTGCGGCTTTGCGGGCCAGGCTGCGGTTTCCAACCCGGCTGTCATGCAGCTCGCGCAGCCAGTCGCGGATCATCTGCACGCTCAGTTCCGCGGCCACCGGCTCGCCGGGGAAAAACCTCGTCACGTAGCCCAGAAACTGGCGCAGGTCGCTGCCGTAAGCCGTGACCGTGCAGGTGGATTTTCCCTCCGCCCGCAGGAATTCCAGGTAGCTTTGTAGTTCTTTTTCCATTATTTAAATACCATGCAGATCATTTTTTGCTTGCCTGATAACTTGTCGAGAAAAAAATAGCACTTAGCCAAGGAGGTTTGATGAATCAGCATATCGCCAGCAGCGCAAAAATAGGCGCCAACACGGTTTTGGGCGTGAACGCGGTCATTTTGGACGACGTCCGGATCGGGGAAAACTGCCTGATCGGGCACAACGTGGTGATCCACGCCGGCTGTGATATCGGAAACAATGTGCGCATCGATGACAACACCATCATCGGCAAAGCGCCGCTTTCCTCGCCGCGCAGCATCTTCAAGCTGCCCGAGGGCCTCAAGCCCACAGTAATCGGCGACGGCTGCCAGATCGGGGCCAACGTCGTGATCTATATGCAGTGCAAGATCGGCCCGCGCAACCTGATCGCGGACCTGGCCACCCTGCGCGAAAACGTGGTGATCGGAGAACTGAACATCATCGGCCGCGGCGTGTCCATCGAAAACTTCGTCACCATCGGCAGCCGCAACAAATTTGAGACCAACTGCTACATCACGGCCTACTCACAGATAGATGATTACTGTTTCGTGGCGCCCTGCGTGGCCACCAGCAACGACAACTATATGGCCCGCGATCCGGAGCGGTTCAAACATTTCAAGGGCGTAACGCTCGAACGCGGTGCCCGAATCGGCGTTAACGCCACCATCCTGCCCGGAAAAGTGCTGGCTGAAGATGCCTGTGTGGCCGGCGGGGCGGTGATTTCGCGCGATGTGCCCGCTGGCATGATCGTGCTGGGCAGTCCGGCCAAACCCCTGCGTGAAGTGCCGGAGGAACAGCTTTTAAAAAATAACCTGGACAAGTCATGAAAGCCTTACTGATCATTCCCACTTACAACGAGATCGACAACATCGCCAAAATCATACCCGCGGCGCTGAAACAATCGCCAGACCTGCACATCCTGGTGATGGACGACAATTCCCCGGACGGAACCGCCGCCGCCGTGAAAGGAATAATGGCCACCGAACCGCGGGTCCACCTGATCGAACGGCCCCGCAAAATGGGGCTTGGCTCTGCCTATGTCACCGGCTTCAAGTATGCCCTCAAAGAAGGCTACGACTACGTTTTGGAGATGGATGCCGATTTTTCCCACAACCCGGACGACCTGCCCCGTCTGCTGGAAGCGGCCGCCAAAAAGGACCTGGTGATCGGCTCGCGCTACTGTCATGGCGTGAACATCATCAACTGGCCTTTCAAGCGCCTGCTGATCAGCTATTTCGCCTCCAAATACGTGCGGCTCATCACCAGGATGCCGGTAAAGGACCCCACGGGCGGCTTCAAGTGCTTCAACCGCAGAGTGTTGGAAGCCATCGACCTGGACAGTATCCTCTCCGACGGCTATGCCTTCCAGATCGAAATGAACTTCCGCGCCTGGGTTAAGGGCTTCCGCATCCAGGAGATACCGATCATCTTCACAGAACGCGTGGACGGAGTATCCAAAATGAGCCGCAACATCGTTTGGGAGGCCGCCTGGATGGTTTGGAGGCTGCATTTCCTGCGCCTGCTGGGTAAGCTTCGCTAGGGAAAGTCCATGCTGGAAAGGATAAACACGCCTCTGGAACGACCGGAGGACACAGAGTTTGACCGCGCGTTGCGCCCGCGCACCCTCAACGAATTTATCGGCCAAAACCAACTCAAACAGCTTCTGGACATCTCCATCAAAGCTGCCAGGCTGCGCAAGGAACCGCTGGACCACGTGCTTTTCTACGGCCCGCCCGGCCTGGGCAAAACCACTCTGGCCAGCATCATCGCGCGTGAACTGGGGGTTGAGATCACCGTCAGCAGCGGCCCGGTGATGGAAAAACCGGGCGACCTGGCCGGCATCCTTACCAACCTCCAGCGCCACGAAGTGCTTTTCATCGACGAAATCCACCGCCTCAGCCACGTGATCGAGGAATACATCTACCCCGCCATGGAGGATTTCCAGATGGAAATCATCCTGGACAGCGGCCCCAGCGCCCGCACCTGGCGCATCAGCGTGGAACCCTTCACCCTTATCGGTGCCACCACCCGCGCCGGACTGCTCACCCCGCCTCTGCGCGACCGCTTTGGCATCGTGCTGAGGCTGGATTATTACGATTTTGATTCCATCTCCAGGATCATCCAGCGCTCCGCCCGTATCCTGGAGGTACCGGCCGATCCTGAAGGCGTGGCTGAACTGGCCCGCCGCAGCCGCGGCACGCCGCGCATCGCCAACCGCCTGCTGCGCCGAGTGAGGGATTTTGCCCAGATCATGGGCGATGGCGTGATCACTCTGGACATAGCGCTGAAAGCCCTGGAGATGCTGCAGGTTGACCACGCCGGCCTGGACGAGATGGACAAGCGCCTGCTCTTCACCATCATGGAAAACTACCGCGGCGGACCTGTCGGCCTCAAAACCCTGGCCACAGCGGTGGGTGAGGATGCCGGCACCATCGAGGAGATATTTGAGCCCTACCTGGTGCAGCAGGGCTTTCTGGAACGCACGCCCCAAGGCCGCAAGGCCACCTTCAAGGCTTATAAGCACCTGGGTGTGAAACCCTCTGATTACCAGCCGGAGATCTTCTGAACCTTGCGGGAAGCCGTAAGCTGAGACCGGCGCAGTCCGCAACCCATTGAAACCATGGGATATAAGGCTAATATTACCAGCAATCTTACCAACCAGGTCCTGAGGGTGCTGGTCGGAGCCCTTACCGGCATTGTAGTGGCGCGGGTTTTGGGCCCGCGGGGGCAGGGTCAGGTGGCCTATATCATCCTCATCTTCACCTTGCTGGGGGATTACGGTAGCCTGGGGCTCAACAACGCCGTGATGTACTTCAAGAAACGCGGCAAGCTGGATACCGGGCATCTTTTCAATGTCAACCTGACCGCTCTCAGCCTGCTGTCCCTGGCTATCGGCGCGGTTGTGCTGCTTTTGCGCGCAACAGGACTGGCCCTGACTGGCTACAATTACCTCTATATCTTCGGCGGGATCGTCTTTGTGACTGCCGATCTGTATTTCTCCTGCTTCCATTCATGGTATATCAGTGACGAGCGCATTCTCGAAAGCAATAAAAGCATCATCATAGTGTTTTTCATCAAAAGCGCCGCCATCCTTCTGTTCTGGCTGCTGGGTTGGTTGACTCCGGCCAGCTTTTTCGGGGTGACAGTTCTGTCCATGCTCTTGAACGCGGTGTTCCTGAGAGCGGGGCTGAAACAGAGTTTCCGGCCGGCATTCGACCTGAATCTGCTTAAGGCAGAATACGCCTATGGGGGCATCCTTTGGCTGGGGGCGGTTTTTGCCTTTCTCCACTACCGGGTGGACCAGATCATGATCAAGCACATACTGGGTGTGAGTGAACTGGGTGTCTATACAGTGGCTGTGAACCTGGCGGAACTGATGTTTCTGATCCCCATCAGCATCACACCAGCACTGCTGGGAAGGCTTTACAATACAGACGATCCCGCCGCCGCGCGACGGGTAATGGCCCAGACCTTCAAGCTGAACCTCTATGTCTGTGTTGTCCTGGCCGCCATCGGCATCCCCTGCAGCCTGCTGATACCGCTTTTCTACGGCCAGGCCTATGCCGGGGCTGTGTATAGCACTGTGGTCCTGCTGGTGGGCGTGGTCTTCGCTTCCCTGGCCAAGGTCGCGGCGCCGCATTTCTTCACCCAGGGCAAGCCGGGCTTCCATCTTGCTGCCACCTTCCTGACCCTGGCTCTGAACGTCGTGCTCAACTTCATCCTGATCCCGCTGAAAGGCATCGGAGGGGCTGCCATCGCCTCCACTGTTTCCTATCTGGCTTACGCGCTGTTCTATCTGGGGCTGTTCCTGTTCCGCGAAAAATTCAGCCTCCGGGAATTGCTGATCCTTAAAGCAGCCGATATACGCGGTTTTTGGAGAAACGATGAGCCAAGCTGACCTCTTGCAGGGACAGGTCTGGCAGGGTGGAGTTTTTTACGACCAATTGCCGGCGGAGTTATTTCCACTTGAATGCGGGCCAGAAGATTTTGTGCGCGTCCTGGTCAGGCTGAATGGCCATTTCCGAATCATTATAGAACGCGGCGACTATATCCTGGCCGCGGTTGACCGGGTCCGTTCCTTACCCCTCTTCTTTGCCGAACAGAACAACCAGTTGCTGATCGGGCCGGACGCCTTCGAATTGCGTTCCATCCTGGGCAAACCGGCTTTGGACGAAAACGCCCTGCCAGAATTCCTGCTGGTCGGCTATACCTGCCTGAATAACACCCTTTTCAAGGAGATAAAGCAGCTCGAGGCAGGACAGTACCTCATTTGGCACAAACCCACGGCCACGCTAAGGATCAAGGATTATTATCGCTACCAGCATGTCTTTGGAGAGCCTGAACCGTCATTGGAACAGCTTGACCGGATGCTGGAAAACATCATCCTTCGACTGGCGGAAAGTGCTCAAGACCGCACTCTGGTGATTCCGCTCAGCGGTGGTTACGATTCACGGCAGATCGCTGTCATGCTCAAGCGCATCGGCTATCCCAAGGTGGTCTGTTTCACCTACGGATCAAGGCTCCACGGCGAATGCGCCACTTCCCGCAAGGTGGCTAAATTCCTCAATTTCCCCTGGCACATAGTCGAGCAAAACCGCTTGATGTGGTACAAGGCATTCCAATCCGAGGAAATGCGGAGCTATTTCCGCTTTTCAACCCATCTTTGTTCCTCGCCCCACGTTCAGGACTGGCTGGCTGTGCAAAAATTGAAGGAATCGGGTCTCATACCCGACGATGCCATCATCGTTCCGGGTTATAGCGGTGATTTTCCCCAGGGCACCAAACTGCCGCAGGTCTTTGGCAACAAAGCGGAACTGGCGAACCATGAATTGCTGGAGGCGATCTACAGGCAGCATTATGATCTTTGGCACTGTTCCAACGACCGTCTCAACGCTATGTTTGCCGAGAGGATCAAAAGCTATCTACAGATTCCCGAACTGGTCAAGGCAGAGATCGCGGCGTCTCTTTTTGATGAATGGGACTGGCGGCAGCGACAGGCGAAGTTCATAGTTAACTGCGTCCGGGTCTATGAATTCTTTGGCTACGATTGGCGTCTGCCCTTTTTTGATCGGGAATACCTGGACTTATGGAGCCGGGTGCCCCTCAAGCTGAGAATAGGCCGTGGATTTTACCTCCAATATCTGGCCAAATACCAGACCGTGCCTGTGCCTGCTTACCATGGCAAGCCTCTCCCACAAAGGCTGAGGGACAAATATGTCCGCATGCAGGTGGGCAACATCATGGACCCCGTTTATGGGCGCATACTTGATTACCGCAACCGCCACGATTATCTGAATACGCGGGTTTCATCTTTGTTCGCCCCCAATCTTAACTATCCCGATTTTGTGAACCAGAATCTCACCATTCTCAGCGCCAAGATCAACGGAATCCAGGCCTTGTATTACCTGCGCGAGTTGCTGTCCGGAAGGCTGGATTGAGTTTCCTTTCCCGCTTGCGCTACAAGCCGCCCAACCTCCTGCGGCCACCTCATAATCTGGCTGAATACCGCGATATCCTTGAAGCCGCGCGTCGGGAAGGATACTCATTTTATACCCTTAAAGGCTTTCTGTTGGCTGGATCTGAGGCGCGGGAGCCATTTCTGATCCTGCGCCACGACATCGATTCACATCCCGCCGCTGCTTTGCGTTTCGCCGAAGCGGAAGAGAGGTTTGGCATCCGGGCCAGTTATTTCTTCCGGCAAAGAACTTGGCGGCCCCGCGTCATGAGCATTCTGCACAGACGGGGGCATGAGGTCGGCTACCACACGGAGGAACTGACGGCTTATGCGGTGCGGCATCATCTGAAGCATAAACAGGAAGTGTTGGACGCCCTTCCGCAGATACGAAAAGAGTTTTCGGAAAACCTGGCCAGGCTGCGGCAGACGGTCGGTTTTGAGTTGGATTCAGTAGCTGCTCACGGTGATTTCACCTATCCCGTGTTGGGCCTGGGCAACCGCATGGTGCTGAAAGATGGGCAGTTGCGCCGCGACATGGGCATTCTGTATGAGGCCTACGATGAAGACCTGATGGCCAGATACAGCAACCATGTGAGCGACAAGCCAGTTCCCCAGAACTACCATCCCGCCCCGCCTTTGGATTATATTGGCCACAGGGAGGGATTCCTGCTTTTGACCCATCCCCGCTGGTGGGTGGCTGACCCGGTTGGCAACCTGTTTTCCGATCTTAGGGAGAACTACCGCAAACTCAGGTGGTGAAAGTTCTCCGGAATATCTGGCAAGCTATTTGGAAGCCCTTGCCCTGATGGCCAGATAGCTGTATCTGTCGCCTGAGATTCCCGCCAGCCGGTCCAGGATTTTCCACAGGCCCAGGGGAAACCGGCGACAGAGGGCATTGATTTTGAAAAGCTCCAAGGCCCTGTGGTAAAAGCGTTTCGTTGCCTTCGTCCGGAAGCCGCTTTTCACCAGCAAGGCACTCAAGGATTCCCGGTCGAAGCTGTGCAGATGCGCGTTCATGGGAGTTTTTTTGTTGCAGTGGATGCAGAGCGAATAGCGGATAACTTCTTTGTAAGGCACTGTCACCAAAAGCGTTCCGTCCGGACTGAGCCTTTCCAGGATGCTGCGCAGAGCCAATTCCGGCTCAACCAGATGTTCCAGCACCTCCAGGGCAACGATGAGGTCGAATTTTCCTATGTCCGGGATCGCACAGGCGTCAGCGCAAACTATTCTGATTGATGGGTGTTCCCTCTTTATTCTGTCCAGGTTTTCCTCGCTGAGGTCCAAAGCGGTCACCTCTGCCCCCAGCTTTGCCGCAGCCAGACTGAACCAGCCCCTGCCGCTGCCCACATCCAAAACACGCATCCCCGGTCTGATCTCGCATAGCGAAAGGGTGTACTGTGTCCTGCGGATTTCCCCCGGGGTGAGTCTTTCGCGGCGAAAATAATCGAAAACCAGAGCGTCCTGGCGGTAATGTTCCTTGTAGTCCATATTTTGTTCCCTATAAAGGTGTTGCGTTCATTGTTCAGCTAGCCTCAGGTTGCTGGAACTACCTCAGGCTGGCTCGGGTACTTTCCCGGTTGAGTCTTGCATGATTTTCAAGCTGGATGTAGCCTGCCGACGATTGGTGGTGCGGTCAAGGAAAATATTCAACCGGACTCGTATTATCCTTATTCAACAGCACGATAGCTGAAGAAATGATTTACTTTTCGGCTCATTTTCAATTAGAGTGGGCAAATCCCTCCGGGCTTTTTTGGGTCGAGCACAGCGCTCACTTGATTTGAAAGATAGCCCTAATTGCCCGCCCGCAGCGCTGTCCTGCCAGCCACACCCTTAGCGCCTTCGTTTATCCCTCTCCCACGCCTCCCGTATGATCCTCGCATCAAATGCGGGCATCATGCGGGTGGCGCGACTGGGAAATAGGAAAGCGCCTTAACGGCCGGTCGGCATCGCTTCTACACGGCTATATGCTGGCGTCGAGCGAGGAACGAGCATCGACGGCAGCAATAGCTCCTGTAGTCCAAGCTCGCAGGCTTGCTGGACTTCAGGCTGAGTGGAAGGTCGACGTCTCCTTCTACCAACAGCCAGATTTGAAAGAGAGCATAAACAAACGGCGGGACCTCCATCCGCAAAGGGATGGTGATCCCGCCTGGCTCTTATAATAGAAATGGATCAGGGGAAGTTTATCTGGATGTTCTTAACTTCCGGATACTTACTCAGATGCTCGCGAATCTCCTCGGCAACGTTTTCGCGCCATTCGTCGAAACTCATCATGTTCATGTCGATGAGCACATCGCCGTTGTCGAAGCCGACGTATTTGACCATTTTGAGGGAAACTATGTCCTCTCCCACCTGGGGGTAGATGATCTTTTTGAGCTCTTCGACGATGGTGTCTTTGCCAAAGTTGGGAACTTCCTTGAGGCCGTGGGCGATTTCGTAGTTCGAGATGGCGGTTTGCAGTGTGTCGGCTGCCAGCACAGAACAATGGACCTTCACCGGCGGCAGGCCGTCCAAGGCTTCCATGGCGTCGCGCCAGCTTAATTTTTTCGCTTCATCGAGGGTTTTGCCTTTGGCGAGTTCTGTGATGATGGACGCGGTGGCAATGTTGGAGGCGCAGCCGTAGGAAAGGAAACTAATGTCTTCTATCGTTTTGGATTTTTCATCTATCTTCAGATAAACCGTAACCTGGTCGCCGCAAGCCGGGCTGCCCTCAGTGGCCTGGGCGTCCGGGTCTTCCATTTTACCAACGTTGCGGGGGCGCATGAAGTGGTCCAGAACCTTCTGTGAATATTGCATTTATTTCTCCTCGGGATGGGTTGAGCGGTAGAGGGGACTGCGCTGGCGCAGCGAGGCCGTGATTTCGGCAAGGCGTTCCACCGCGAAATCGATTTCCTCTTTGGTGTTGTATCTGGATAGGGTGAATTTCATTGAACCATGTGACTGCACGTGGTTTCTGCCCATTGCCATAAGCACATAGCTGGCTTTCAGGCCCTGGGACGCGCAGGCTGAACCTGTGGCAACCGTGATGCCCTGCATGTCCAGCATCATGGTGATGGCCTCGCCCTCGATGTAGGCAATGGAGACATTGATGTTGTGGCAGGCGCGCCCTTCGCCGCGGGGGCCGTTCAGCTCTATCTCCGGGATGGTGGTTTCCAAACGCCGCAACAGATGGTCAGAAAGCTCTCTGAGTTTGTTTGTGGTGGCGTCCAGATCGGCGAAAGTAAGTTCGGCGGCTTTCACAAACCCGGCGATCAAAGCCAGGCTCAGGCCTCCGGTCTGTAGAGGATCGAGGCGGTTCACGCCGTGGATGACCTGGGCCAGTTTGATGCCGCTTTTCACGTAGAGGGCGCCAATGCCCTGCGGACCGTGGATTTTGTGCGCTGAAATGCTGAGGGTGTCCACGCCCAGGGCTCTAACGTCCAGAGGCAGCTTGCCATAGGCCTGTCCGGCATCGGCATGCCAGAATATCCGGTGCCCGGCTTCCGCCAGTACCCTGCCGTAGGCTTCGATGGGCTGGATGGTGCCCACAACGTGGTTCACGATAGTGCTCAAAAAGAGGATGGTATCCGGACGGATGGCCGCTTTCAGTTTGTCCGCGCTGACCAGGCCTTCGGAATCCGGCTCCAGATAGGTCACTTCGAAGCCCTGTTTTTCCAGCCAGGCGGCGTTGGTGAGCAGGTCCGGATAATCCACCACGGAAACAATGGCGTGTTTGCCGGCAGAGCTGTGAGCCCAGGCCAGGCCTTTGATGGCAATGTTGTTGGCCATAGTGCCGCCGGAGGTGAAATGAATCTCGGGACCGGTGGCGTTCAGGGTTTTGGCTATCGCTTCATGCCATCCCGAAAGCGCCGAGCTGGTGGCCTCGCCGGTGCTGACAAAGGGGGATGGATACCAGAATCGCTCACTGAAGTAAGGACGCATGGCTTCCAAAACTTCCGGAGCCAGTGGTGTGGTTACGCAATTATCAAGATATATCTTTCCGGGATTCATTCTTTCTCCTGTTTGAAGATTTTGGCGATGCGGGACAGACTGTATTTCCTGAACAGGTCGCGCTGCCTGGCTGCCAGATCGCTGAACAGCGGCTGCAGGGTGCAGTCATCCCCCAAACAGAACTGCTTGCCCATACCGCAGTCCAGTTCCAGATTGCGGTCTTTCACGGCTTTCATTATGTCGTAAAGGTTTATCTGGCCTGCCGGTCGGGCCAGGGTGTAGCCGCCGCGCGATCCATGGCTGCTGGCGATCAGTCCAGCCTTTTTGAGCGCTCTAAGCAAATGCTCCACATACTTTTTGGGCAACTGCTGGCGTTCGCAAATCAGATTCGCGGAAACGCTGGATTTGGCAGGAATCTCCAGCAAGGCCCTCAGAGCATATTCTGTCCTTGTGCTAACGGCCATTTTTTCTCCTTGGCATGTTCTTCTAAACATATAGTAATTTGCTAGGCTATCCAAGGCAAGGAAAATCCCCGGGCTTTTCTCCGCCATTGACAGAATTAGCCTCCGGCAGAAACTGGCTTTGGAAGATGATATGATCGAAGTAACAAAGCTTGGCTGCGCCTACGATGACAAGATGGTGCTCAGGGAACTGGACCTGAGCCTGGCGGGCGATGAGTTCACGGTTTTGGTGGGGCCAAACGGTGCGGGGAAATCTACCTTGGTTTACGCGCTGCTGGGGTTTCTTCCGGCGCTGGAAGGCGAAATACGCCTCCAGGGCAAGCTTCTCAATGCTTACAAGCGTTCCGAGCTGGCCCGTCTGATCGCTTTCGTGCCGCAGGAAAGCGTGTTTCAGTTCGATTATCCGGTGCGTGACATCGTGCTGATGGGACGCTATCCCTATCTGGGCCTTATGCAGAGCTGGCTTCCGGCTGATCTGGAGGCTGTGGAGGAGGTGCTGGAGCAATTGCAACTGAGTGATTTGGCCGACAGATTCTATTCCCTGCTCAGCGGCGGCGAAAAACAGCGGGTGCTGATCGCCCGGGCGCTGGCACAGAATACGCCTTACATTTTTCTGGACGAGACTCTTTCCCAACTGGACATCAACCACCAGGTGGAGATCATGGCCTTGCTGCAGCGGATTGTTCGCGACAACGGAAAAGGCATTTTGCTCATCTCCCACAACCTCAATCTGGGAGCCAATTTTGCCGACCGAATGGTCTTTCTGGCCCGGGGGAAAGTGCTGGGCAGCGGAACCCCGGAGGAAATGATGCGCCCGGAGCTGCTGCGAGAGCTGTTTGGCATGGAACTACAGACCATGCTCAACCCGGCCAGCGGCAAACCCAACCTCTTATATCCTAACTCATTATGAAAAGAATTCTATTTCCTCTCCTTTTACTTGTGATGGTGACGGGTTTGAACTCGGCTGTGATCGAGGGCCAAGTCGTCAACCCTTCCGGGAAAGGCATTTCCTCGGTGCTTATATCAGACGGCCTGATACAGATTTACAGCTCCGAAGACGGAATGTTCAGAATCTCCACGAAGGCGGATTCTCTGTCTTTTAACCGTTTGGGCTACCAGTCCCGGACCCTGGCGGTGGCGAAAGTGGGAAAGCGAGTCACGTTGAAGCCGGAGCCGGTGGTATTGCCCAAGATAATCGTCAGCGAAAGCGCCTGGGACATCTTCTCGCCGCCGGTGGACAGGGTGGCTTTGCCCGTGGACCCTGACCGGCATTATTACCTGGCTGGGGATGTGCTAACATCAAGCGCTTCAACCCATTCCGGTGACGTGCGCCTGGCCGGGGAAAATCAGGGCATCTCCATTTTGGGCAATCTGCCACGCCACAGCCTGATCATTCTGGATGGCGTGGCCCTCAACCCCGATGGCGAAAGTTATGACCTTTCCCTGATCGACGCGGAGAACATCGAATCGATCGAACTGATCAAAAACAACGCCTCCGTCTATGGCGGCGGCTCCGCTATTGGCGGAATTTTGAACATTCGCTCCAGACAGGGTCGGAACACGGGCAGGTCAGACTTTTCCCTAGGCACGGAACTCGGTTCTTTCGGTCACGCCCAGACCACGCTGGCTTTTGGCACCTCATACAGGAACTGGGATCTGAGGATAAACGCCTCGCATCTGGACACGGACAACGATTTTCCCTACAAAATGCCGGACTGGTGGGCACCGGACAGCCTTTTCATCCGCGAAAACAACGCCAAGCGCCAAAACTCCCTTTCCGCCTCGCTTTCCACCTCCTTCAACCAAGCCCGGCTCAGCCTCCAGAGCGACTACGTGTCCTTCCACCGGCAACTTCCGGGAACGGTGAATTTTTCGGATGTCTATCGCTATGCATTTTTAGAGGGTTACACCAATCGAAACCGCTTCACTCTTAGTTCACTGCTGCTGGGTTTGAAAGCCGATTTGCTGGCTTGGATGAACCATGACGGCACCCTGTATGACAACACCCAGGCTCCCCTGCCGGTTTTCCTCTCCCAATACAGGCAACAGCTTCTCAACACAGGCCTTAGGGGCAGCCTGGGCAAGGAATTTAACCTCACCGCAGGTTTGAAGCTGACTGCGGGACTGGCCGCGGAACTGGGTTCTGAGCGTTATCAGAACCAAAATTTGCTGCATCCGGCCAACGACCTTGACCACCGCTCCGGTTTTGCCAATGCCAGCCTGAAGAGCGCGATGGAACTCGATCTTGGTGACATAGCCTGCAACGGCGCTGGAGCTCTGCGTTATGACCACGCCAGCTCGACAGACAACCTAAGCTGGCGTCTGGAGGGCAGCGTAAAACGCTTCGGTTATGTAGAAAGTACGCTGGGTGGGACTTTGGGTACATCCTTCGCCCTGCCCTCGCCCTATGATCTGTATTGGAAGGGCGATTCGCAGCCCATCGGCAATCCGAACCTTGCCAGTGAGAGGTCGAAAGGATGGCAGCTTTGGCTGGACAACCGTCTGGGCGCCTTCAACTTACGCGCCACCTGGCATCACAACACCATCGACAGCCTCATCCAGTGGCGTCAGGTGCAGATGTTCGGCAACGTCTGGAAACCCCTGAACATCGGTCGGGCGAGGATTCGCAACCTCGAACTCGAAGCCGGATGGGAACCGCTGGAGTGGCTGAATCTATCCGGGGCTGCGCTGATAACCAATGCCCTCGACCTCAGCACAGAATCACCCGACAGCGCTCCGCGGCTGATGTACACGCCGGAGCTGAGCTATACTTTAAAACTGGACCTGAACTGGCCGAGGTTCAATTTTTGGAGCTCCTACCGGTTTACGGGGGAGCAGTTTACAACTCCGGACAATCTTTCTTCGCCCCTGCCCGGTTACGACCTGCTGGATCTGGGTACGGCGGTGAACATAGAACTACGGGGTTGGACCCTTTCTCCCCATTTCAGCGTTCGCAACGTCCTAAACCGCAGCTATTCAGTTTACGCCTATGTTCCTCAACCCGGGATTTCTTTCCTGGGCGGCATCACCCTCCGCGTGAGCGACTGAGCTATTTCACCACACTGAATTTTAACAGAACCGAAGTTCCCTTCAAAGGCTTCAACCGCGCGAGATAGACACCTGAAGCCTTGTCCGCGAAAGGAATTACGTGTTCGGTTTGGTTGAAGCTGAAATCCTTGCTCAGCACCTTTTGGCCGCGAATGTTATAAACTTCCACCAGCATTGGCTCCACCGTCAGGTCATAGGATTTGGTCACAACCAGTTGGCCACCATGGTAATTCACTTTGAATAAGGATTCCGGAACATCCCCGTGCCCGCTATGATCTGAAATAAAAAGGATTTCCTCGCTGCCGGCAGTGAAAATGTCCACGCTGTAACCATCGTCTTGATATGACAGGCTGAGTTCATGCAGATCCCGCGCCGCGTTGCTGGCCATGGTGACTTTGAAAGTATTTTCCAGCGGGGTTGTTTCAACCGCTGTGATATTTACTTCCTCGATGTCGAGCATGCGGTCGAAGATGTCTTCCAGCGGGGCGATCCACAGGCCTCTGTGGTTGCGGTAGTAGTCCAGCATTAGCAGCATGTCGTCCACATCGTCTCGGATCTCGTAGTCTCCGGTGGGCGAAACCTGCTAAAAGCTGTAGACGGTGTCTGATTGCCACTGGCAGAGGTGGGTATAGGCGATATGCAGCCCCCGTGCGGCGATTAGGGCGTCCAGGTTGTCCGGGGTCATCATATATTTCATACTCAGGGGGTTGTAGATGCCGTGATACTCCCAAACCTCGCATCTGGTGCGGCCAAAGAACCAAACTGGCTTGGTTAGGGAAGTGGCTTCGTAAACCCGGTGTGGCAGACGCCAGGCTTCGTCATATGCGTTGAAGGGATTTGTATGTGGGGTGTCGCCAGGCCAGATGTAGTCGATGTTGCTTTGGTTGATCACATCGCCCACGAATTGCAGGCTGTCCGGATAGAGGCCGTTATATGCGATGTCTTCGGGGTTAAAAGGCACAGAGTGGTCGATCCAGCAGCGGATGTTCAGGTGCGCGAGGTCATGAAGGATGGCCTGCTCGTTGCTTCCAGGCGGGTCCTCCTGCATTGTGTAAGTGTGCCAGCCTATGCGGTTTCCATTGGCGTGAATCAAATTCCACATGTCTCCCAGCGCGGGTTGGTTCACACCGAAGATGGTGGTGGAGATGGGAATGTTTCTGGCGAAAAAGCCTTTGGTGTAATAACGTGGATTGGCGGGGTTGTTGCTGCCTTCAAACACTGCCTTTAGTCGGTTAAGTGATTCGTCGTCGGCGTCGTTGCTGATGCAGAGAGCGGCTTTGCGGTCGCCCGGCCAGCGGTTTATGTCCAGCAGCAGGGGTTTTTCGCTAAAGAGCAGGAAGCCCCAGCGGTGTGAGTCCCCAGCCTGTTTGTACATGGCGTTGCGCAGCAGGCTGTTCAGCCGGGTGACCTGGTCGAATTGGCGGAAGAAGTGGGCGCGGTAATCATAGAGCACGATCTGGTTGGCACTGAGGCCTTCCACCCCTTCGCAGCCGGCATAGCCGGAAGCCACGATCCAGAAGCGTTCGTCCCCGTTAGAGAATTCCACTGCCTTGTCCATGAAGGGCCCGATCGTGCGGTTGAGGCTGGGATCACGGCTCTGGATGGCTCTCACGCCTTTCAGCTCCGCGCTCACCGGAGCCTGGAGATTGTCCATGGTCAGGATCAGCTCGTGAAGCCAGGTTTCCTGCTTGAAATCAGCACGAACGTCGAAAAACCAGGCTTGGGAAAGATAGGAATTCACGGGCGAAACTTTAACCTTGAGGTCCAGTTCGGGGGATGAGAACACGATCACCGTGCTGTCAGGCCAATCCTGTCTGGAGGGAGTAAAAACCAGGTCCGGATAACTGTATTCGTTCACCCTTTTATCAGCCTGGACGCTCAGGTCAAAACTGATGTCGCCAAGGGTCAGGCTGGTCGGTCCCGCTCCCAGTGAGACAGCCACGGCAGCCAACACCATGATCAATAAAATGGTACGTGTCATCGATCCTCCTTTGAATCTTCCCTGCCTTACTTCCGTTTGGGCCAACAGGCCGGGCACATACTCGGTCATAACTTGTTTTGATTTTGCAAATAACATTCCAAACTCTTTCAGGCCTCACTGATAGAGGAAACGCTTAATCTTCTGCGTAGCCGTCTTTTCGAAAGGTTCCCGCTGTTGGACTATCTTTTTAATTCGCGAAAAGGCGGAGAGGTTGAGGTTGGCAGCCGTCTTGATCTCTTCCAGGAGAAGGTTCAGATTTCTCTGATAGTTAACGCTGCCTGTTTTGTCCGGATGGTAGTGTTTTTCCAGGTATTCGGGGTTCAGGAAGACACGCGCGGTGAGCTGTCCGCCCACTTCCAGCACCAGGGATTCCAGAACAGCTTCGTGTTCATTCAGCTTGTTTTCCACCTCCTCAGGATAGATGTTTTCTCCGGAGGCGGCCACGATCACGTTTTTGGTGCGGCCGATGATATAGAGGTAGCGGTTTTTGCGCAGGATGCCAAGGTCGCCGGTGCGAAAAAACCCGTCTTCCGTGAAGGCTTCCGCTGTGCGCTGAGGGTCTTTGTAATAACCTTTCATCACCGAATCACCCTTCACAAGGATTTCGCCGATGCGGGTTTTGGGGTCGGGATTGTCAATGCGCACCTGCAGATGCTCCAATACATGGCCGGTGGAACGGAAGCGCGTGGACTGGGGATTGCTGCCGGCGATCAGCGGCGCCGTTTCCGTTAGTCCATAGCCGATGGCGTAGGGGAAGCCGGCTTCGTTCAGAAAGCGTTCCACTTCCCAGGATAGCAGCGCTCCGCCGATGCCGAAGAAATGCAACTGGCCGCCGAATGTCTTCATCAGTTTCTTGCCGGCGAGCTTGTGTAGCAGCTTACGGGTAGGCGGCATTTTGTAGAGGTTGCGGAACAGCGGATTGGCTGTCAGTTGCGGATGCTCCTGCATCTTGAATATCTTTTCGATGATCAGCGGCACTGTGAGGATCATGGTGGGCTTGATCTTTTGCATGGCCGGGACCAGCACCCGCGCCGTGGGCGGTTTGTCCAGATAGTAAATGCAGGCGCCGCACATCATCGGAATGATGAACCCCACCGTGCATTCATAGGTGTGGGAGAGCGGCAAAACCGAAAGCAGGCGGTCTGTTACCTTCACCGGCTGGAACTGGGTGGTGATCCAGGCATCCAGAACCAGGTTTTTGTGGCTCAGCATCACGCCCTTGGAAAACCCGGTGGTGCCGGAAGTATAGATCAGCGCGGCAAGGTCGTCCTCGTGGACTTTGCCGTCGAACAGCCCCACTGCCTTGAGGGCGCGGCTGCTTAGCTTCTGCAACTGTTTAAGTGGCTCGTAGATAAGGCCGCCGATCAGGTCTTTGGGAGCTTTGTGTTCCAAGAGTTCAAAGTTGTCGAGGGCCACCAGGGTGATCCTGGGGTCCAGGTCCGCGTAGCCGATTTTGTCGTAATGGGCGCCGGAAACGAAGACCATCCTGGCCTCTGAGTGGCGCAGAATGTTCAGGATTTCGTTCACGTGAAAATCCGTGAGGATGGGCACCACCACAGCGCCCATGGAGGTAATGGCCAGATAGGCAATGCCCCAGTTCGGCATATTCTGGCCCAAAAGCGCCACCCTGTCGCCTTTCACGATGCCTTGCTCTTTCATCATGCGCACCAGGCCATCGATATGCTTGCGCATTTCGCCATAAGTTATGGGTTCGCCATCCACGTTTGATAATGCCGGCTTGCGGTTGTATAGTTCACAGGACCTGTCGATCATGCTTTTCAGGGTAAAGTCAAAAGGAGGATTCACTTTTTCTTCCAGTGGGTTCATCATAATCTCGACAGCCTCCAGAATACCGGGATTTCCTGTCAAGCTAAGTTTTTCCGCATACGTCCTTAGCCCTGTCCATTTTGCCTATAAGTTGCCTCCCGAATAATACCCGCATGGCATGGGGGAATAATACGGGAGGCTAGCAAGGGGTGAAGAAAAGACGGCTAAGGAAGTGGCACCAGCCTGACATACAATTGGTTAACAGATTGTGCCGCAAGGAAGAATATCTTCTAATCCTT
This sequence comes from Candidatus Cloacimonadota bacterium, assembly GCA_012516855.1. NCBI lineage: Bacteria > Pseudomonadati > Candidatus Cloacimonadota > Candidatus Cloacimonadota bacterium. The sequence goes on along the minus strand of JAAYWB010000050.1, from coordinate 284 downwards.
CCGTGAAAACTTGAGCAAAACCTGAGCTGGGCGTTGGCCAAAAACATCCCCATGCGCCCTGTGGAGGTTGTTTCAGGATAAAATACAATAACTGATAAAAGAGGATATCTGTAGATAGAAAATTGTGGCAGGACGGTGGTAACGCTGTTGAGTCCCCAATGTTGGTGTAAATTCCAACTCATTGTTTCTCTGGTTGTTTGAGGGCATCTGATATCCCTCGTTACTCACTATCTATGTAAGGCCAAACGACCAATTGCATTGTTTTTCATCTTCGTATTTCAGTC
>JAAYWB010000049.1 GCA_012516855.1 Candidatus Cloacimonadota bacterium | reverse complement strand
TGCATTTTCTGGGCGATGTCTTTGGCTTTGGCAGCTTGCTCCACCACAACAATGTGATAGATCACTTCTAAATAGTCTTCCAGGCTTTTACTTAATACCATTTCAGACATCTTATTACCTCAAGGTTCTTATTATTGGCGCAAAGTTAGGCACGCCTAAGATTCTGTCAATAGAAATATGCAGATAATGCTATGGGTATGCTTAATCGAGGGCTCAACTGTATAAAATCTAACTTGGGAAATTGGTCGATTGGGTATTTCGCATTGGCCTATTATTCTTTGTTTTCCTTTTCCTTGTCAATACTATTTCTGTCTCATCCTGATGCATCCTTGGTTGTGTTAACACAGGGTCGTAGTTTCCTTAGCATTCCACAACGCGGTGTCCTTTGGCCGTTAAGGCCCTTTCCTGTTTTCCAGCCGTGCCTTCCGCACAATTCCCGCATTTGATGCGGGAATTATGCGTGGGGCGTGAGAGAGGGATGGACTTGGGCGCTCGGGGTCTGACTGGCAGGACATTGCTGTGGATAAATCCTCCGGACTCGAAACAACATTATGCCCACTCGATTTGTCAGAGTGTCTTTGTTCTTTTACACTGGGGCGGATACAGCATTATTTGGGTTTGTAAAAAAAGACGGGATGATTGGATCATCCCGTCTTTAGAGGTATTTGATCTGTGTTTAGTCCATAAAGGGGTAACGGTAGTCAGTGGCTGGAACGAAGTTTTCTTTGATCGACCTTGCCGAAATCCAGCGCTGCAGGTTCAATGCCGATCCTGCCTTGTCGTTGGTACCGGAAACCCTGCTTCCGCCAAAAGGCTGCTGACCGACCACAGCTCCTGTGGGCTTGTCATTTATATAGAAGTTGCCAGCGCTATGTCTCAGCTTTTCGGATGCGATGTTAATAGCGGTTCTGTCCTGTGCGAAAATGGAGCCGGTGAGGGCGTAGGGGGAGGTTGTATCGCAAAGCTCAAGGGTTTCAACAAAGTTCTTTTCCGGGTAGGCATGGACGGTTAGCACCGGGCCGAAAATCTCTTCCTGCATGGTGCAGAATCGAGGATTGGTGGCCTTGATGATGGTCGGCTCGATGAAATAGCCGCGGCTGTCATCACACTTGCCACCCCAAACGATCTCTGCGTCTGATGAGTTACTGGCTTTGTCGATGTAGCCTTTGATTTTATCAAAGCTGCTCTTATCGATCACGGCATTTACGAAATTCGAGAAGTCCTGAACTTCGCCCATCTTGACCGTGGCCAGCATGGAGCTCATTTCCTGGAACCATTGGTCATAGAGGCTGTCCGGAATGTAGAGCCTGGATGCGGCACTGCATTTCTGTCCCTGATATTCGAAGGCGCCGCGTAAGCATGCCACTGCCAGGGCCTTGACGTCTGCGGAAGCGTGTGCAACGATGAAGTCCTTGCCACCCGTTTCGCCAACGATTCTGGGATAGGATTTGTAGTGGCTGATGTTGTTGGCAGTGCGCAGCCAGATTTGGTTGAACACTTCTGTGCTTCCTGTGAAATGGACGCCGGCAAGATGGGGGGAATCGGTGATTATATTTCCAATAGCAGCTCCCGAAGCGGGGACGAAGTTGATAACACCCGCGGGCAAGCCTGCTTCCATCAATATCTTCATGACGAAATAGCCGCTATACACTGCGGTACTTGCCGGTTTCCACACAACGGTGTTTCCCATGAGGGCCGGGGCGGTGGGAAGATTGCCGGCAATGGCAGTAAAATTGAAAGGTGTGACGGCAAAGACAAAGCCTTCCAAAGCGCGGTATTCAGAGGTGTTCCATTCACCTTTGGGGGAAATGAGGGGTTGCTGTTCGTAAATCTGTTGGGCAAAATAGGGATTGAAACGCCAAAAGTCAGTCAGTTCGCAGGTTGAGTCAATTTCGGCTTGAAAGGCACTTTTGCTTTGCCCCATCATAGTGGCGGCATTCAACAAAGCACAGTATTTTGTGGACAGCAATTCGGCTGCCTTCAGGAAGATGGCCGCGCGATGGTAGAAAGACATTTGCTCCCAATCTTTTTTTGCCTTCATGGCTGCTTGAATGGCAAGATTAACTTCCGTTTCGCCGCATTTGTGGTATTTTGCGATGACATGCTGATGGTTATGCGGTTCGATGCAGTTGGCGGTGTTGCCGCTAAACACTTCTTTGCCGTCAATGATTGCTGGTATTTCCATAGTCTGGCGGCCGAGTTCATCCAATTTAGCCTTCAACAAGTCTCTTTCTTTGGTTCCGGGGGCATAGGTTTTCACGGGTTCGTTTTTGGGTGTGGGTACTTTGAAGAACATTTCTATCTCCTATGTTTTATTATTTCAGGATGTTAAAAGGAAACGCACTGCATCCTCCACAATTTACCGCGGGTTTGCTTGCATATCGCCTTTTCACACTGGAAGGCATGTCTGTTTCCGGATTTACCCTGAGGGCGAACAATCTTAAAAAATGTTTAGATTCGGTCGCTTGATGATAATGCCAAACTCCAAATGACTAATCTTTTGTCAAGCACAATGTTCTCGGGCTTGACCGCGTGGCGGAAGTCGGGGGCCTGATGCTCAGGCTGAGCTTGGAACTGGATGGTTAAGCGGGCAGCAAAAAGAGAAGGCCCGATCCCCGAGGTGGAGCTCGGAAAGACCAGGCCGCATTTCTGGAGCTAAATGGGGGACTCGAACCCCCGACCTGCTGATTACGAATCAGCTGCTCTACCAACTGAGCTAATTTAGCTAATCTCTGATCAGCCGGAAGCCGCAAGGCTGGGCTGGAATCTCTACATAGATGTTTTTGTGGGTGCGGGCATACTGTTTGTCCAGCTTGGAGGCGAAGCTGTTGCCCACGCGCAGGCTGATATAAGGCGTGGTGGTCATGGTGACCTTCACGGTGCTTTCCCTGCTGATGTTGCGGGGGTACCAGAAATCCGCGGCGTCCAGCCCGGTGGTGAGTTTGTTGGATTCATCCAGGCGGAAAGGCGGCACCTCAATATAGTACCAGATGCGGAAATGGGGAGTTTCGGGATATTTTTTCAGATTGTTCAGATGGATCCCGAAAAAGCGGGCGGGACTGTTCCAGACCAGTAATTCCGGCTGGGGAAGGTGAGGCTCAAAATGCTCCGGCTGGAGGTTGTTTGCCCAATAGTGGGCTTCAAAACTGCCTGAGACCGTGATTGCCTGTATCTGGGCGTCCTTGTGCAGGAAAATTCCATAGTAATAGTCGGGATCGAGGCTGCTTTTGGGAAGCTCAAAATCAACCTGCATATACAGGCGCTGAAGCTCGGTGGAGTAGAACATATCCAGCTCGTATTCGTCTGCTTCCAAGAGTTTAAATCTCAATGCGGCAGTACGTTCCTGCGCCATAAGGCCAGCCGCGAGCAGGATTAGTAAGGCGAATATGAAATATTTTCTGCGCATGATAAACTCCTTTTATACATAGTTTAGCTGTTTCAATCAGAAATACAAGCGGGATTTAGTCAAGCTATTTCTTGTCGTTCAATCCCCCTGACTGCCAAAAATTTTCCCTTGACGCGAAAGGCTCTCCCAAAAATCTGCCTTCACTGGAATATTAAGAATCAAAAGGAGTAAACTATGAAACGCAGAGTGATTATCATGGGAGCCGCGGGAAGGGATTTCCACAATTTCAACGTTTTTTTCCGCGACAACCAGGAATATGAGGTTGTGGCCTTTACCGCCACCCAGATCCCCGGGATCGACGACAAGAAGTATCCCGCTGAACTGGCTGGCAGCCTCTATCCCAATGGAATTGAAATTCACCCTGAAGCTGAACTGAAACAGCTTATCCTGGACCGCAAAGTCGACCTGGTGGTGTTTGCATACAGCGACCAGGCCCACGAGGAAGTGATGCACAAGGCCTCTTTGGTGAACGCAGTGGGAGCGGACTTCATGCTCATGGGCGCCAAATCGACCATGGTGAAGACCACAAAGCCCCTCATCACCGTTTGTGCCGTCCGCACCGGCTGTGGCAAATCCCAGACCACGCGCACGATCATCAAAGCCCTCAAAGCGAAAGGACGCAAAGTCGTTTCCATCCGCCACCCCATGCCCTATGGCGACCTCGTGAAGCAGAAAGTGCAGCGCTTTGCCGAGCTTAAGGACCTCGAGATCCACAATTGCACCATTGAAGAAATGGAAGAATACGAACCGCACATCATGATGAACAGCGTCATCTACGCCGGAGTGGACTATGAAGCGATCATCCGCGAAGCTGAAAAAGAGGCTGACGTGATCGTTTGGGACGGCGGCAACAATGACATCCCCTTCTACTGCTCCGACAAGCAGATGAATATCGTGGTTGTCGATCCTCACCGCCCTGGCGACGAGATCAACTACTACCCCGGCGAGACCAACATCCATCTGGCCGACGTCGTCGTGATCAACAAGATCGACAGCGCAGACCTCGACGACATCAACGAAGTGCGCGCCAACGTGCGTGAACTGAACCCAAAAGCCAAGATCGTTGACGGTGCTTCACCCCTCACGGTGGACAAACCCGAGATCATCACCGGCAAAAATGTGCTGGTTGTGGAAGACGGCCCCACCCTCACCCACGGAGAGATGGGCTACGGCGCTGGAGTCGTAGCGGCCGAAAAATACGGCTGTGCCGATCTCGTTGACCCCCGCGATTTCGCGGTTGGCGAGATCGCCGAAACCTTTGAAAAGTATCCCGGGATCGGCAGCCTGCTTCCCGCCATGGGCTACAGCGAACAGCAGATCAAAGACCTCGAAAAGACCATCAACGACACCGATTGCGAAGGAGTGGTGATCGCCACCCCGATCGATCTGCGCCGCCTGATCAAGATCAAGCATCCCGCCTGCCAGGTCAGCTACGACCTCCAGGAGATTGGGTCCCCCACCCTTGCTGAACTGCTGCAGGATTTCTAAACCCTGCCTCAGCCTACATCCAAGAGTAAGATTAATACAAAATACACGGGGCGGACAGCCATTTCCGCCCCGGACTTTTTTAAGAGAGGAAAACATGACCAAGACAGCAGTTCTTGCCCTGGGCGGAAACGCCATCATCAAAGCCGGGGAGGAAGGCACTATCGGCCAGCAGTTTGCCAACACCCGCGATTCGCTGGGCGGCATCGTGGAACTCATCCGCCAAGGCTATAAACTGGCCATTACCCATGGCAACGGACCCCAGGTGGGAAACCTGCTCCGCCAGCAGGAAGCGGGCGAAAAAGAGGGCATCGCGCCGCTGCCACTGGGCGTTCTAAACGCCGCCACAGAAGGCAGCATGGGCTACATGATCGAACAAAGCCTGCAAAACAAGCTGCACCTGAGCGGAATCGACAAAGACGTGATCACCATCATCTCGCAGGTGGTGGTGGACCGCGATGACCCCAGCATGCTCAATCCCACCAAATACGTGGGCAGCACCTACTATACAGCGCAGCAGGCCGAAGAACTGAAAAACACGCTCGGCTGGACCCTCAAGGAAGACGCCGGCAAGGGTTACCGCCGGGTGGTTCCTTCGCCGCTTCCACAAAGGATTGTTCCCGCCCACACTGTGAAGGAGCTTGTCCATCGCGGCGAAATCGTGATCGCCGTTGGTGGAGGCGGAATCCCGGTCTATGTCCAGGACGACGGCACCTATGAAGGCGTGGACGCCGTGATCGACAAGGATTTCGCCAGCGCCCTCCTCGCCGTTAATATCGATGCCGACCTTTTCGTGATCCTCACCGGTGTGGACAAGGTGTCTGTCGATTACGGCAAACCCAGCCAGCGCGACCTCGACGTGATGAGCATGGAGGAAGCCAGCCGCTATTATCAGGAAGGCCAGTTCCCCGCCGGCAGCATGGGTCCCAAGATCAAGGCTGCCATCGATTTCCTCGAGCGCGGGGGAAAGGAAGTGCTGATCACCTCCATCGACCGCATAGTGGATGCCTTCGCGGGGAAAACAGGCACCAGAATTGTGCGCTAACGTAGTCTCAGCATACGATATCAGCCCGGGACTTTTGGTTCCGGGCTTTTTTGTCTGCGTAAAAGGATATCGTTATCCACTATAACTGGAGGGCGGAAAAAAATGGCAGGAACTTCACTCCCGTCTCCGGGGGCATCAGGCCCTTTGCCCCATCCCACTCGCCTCCTTTTCACCTCCCCTTGACTTCCCGTTTGACAGGCGGGAACTCAGCGGGAAGTGAATGGGATGTGAATGGGAAAGGGCAAAGGAGGAGTTAACCTCGCTCCAGAAGAGCGATTCAAGCTATGTCATCGTTACCAGGTTTAGGGTTTGGTTAGGTTCTGCAAGGCCTTCCGGGATTTTGGTCGACGGGGACGTCGCTGTAGCTATATCCTATGTGGCTATCGCCAATGCTCATTCCTATCTTAACGCCAGCCAAAAAAACCGGCCGCCGTGGAGGCAGCCGGTGATATGTATTATTGTTCGTACTTGCTTAGATCATTCCACATTCCGTAAGGATTTGGGTCATCGCCGCTTTGGCTTCGTCCACCATCATGTAGGAGAGGGGGAAACCGAAGATATAGGTGTGGGTGTTTCCTGTAACGGTGCGCAGGGCGATAGGTTGGTTGTTGTATAGGTCATAATCAGCTTGGGAAGGCGGACTTACAGGGTAATTCGTGGGTTTGATGCCCATTCGGTAGATCGGTTCAGCGTTGGCACCCAAGGTGTGGAAATAGGTGATGGTTGACAAACCCTGCAGATTGTTTACCAAGGGATTGAAGCTGGCTTCATTGCCCGCGGCATACTGCAGGTTGATATCTTGGAAGGGTGAAACACCGATCGCTTTCTGGAAGTAGGCGCGGTTCTGCAGGGCGTCGCTGAGGAACTTGGCTGGCGGATCAACCCACCGGACTCCCATATAATTCAGGAAGGTCCTCTGGGTTGCCAGCACGAAAGCTTGCAAGGTGGAGGCCAGTTTGGAAGTGGAGGAGAGGACAAAATTGCCTCCTGATCTCATATATAAGGCCAGTCCGTCATTTTCGTTCTTGAGGTTTCCTGATTCGCTGGGGTTGTCGGAGTGGTAGATCACCAGCTTGTATTGCTGCAAGTCCGAAGTTGCCAGATGGCGGAGGCGGTAGTCTCCATAGGTGTCGCCAGGAACGCCGACGCGAGTGCGGCGGATGAAAGTTTTGGTGCCTGTGTAAGAGGAGAGCATTTGCTCGTATTTAGGCTGGATCAGGTTGTCAGGGGAGGTGGCGTTGTTGTTAAGATCGTCGTCGATCACCAGCACGCCGCTACGGTTGGCGGCAGCGATGGGCTCGACAAGGGTGAAGGTGTAAGTGGCCGGTTCGGGGTCAACTTCTCCCTGCAAGTCAACGCAGCGTACCTCCAGGCTATGCTCGCCGTTGGAAAGAGAGGTGAGAACCAGAGACTGTCCCAGAGGTGAATAGAGAGGGATTCGCAGCCATTCCTTCCCATCGCTGTCGGTTACGCGGTCTTCCCAATAGGGGGGATAGTTGTAGGGTGCGCCATCGAGGCGGAGGTCGAAGTGGGTGATCTCGCTAAAGTAGTTTTTATCAGTATAACGGTCCAGAACGGTGTCCACTTTCTTGTCGTAAGGGCTTTCCTGTCCAATAGGTGGCCAGAGGATCGGTCCTGTGGTCTGCACGATTCCGTATTCGCCTCTCCAGCCCCAGCGCAGCCAGACTTTGATATTGTTGCTATTGATGGCTGTCTTAACGTTGTTCATGTTAACGAAGAAGGGCGTTGCAAATCTCTGGCTACCGCCCACAATGGTGAAGGGCATGATTTCTGGGGTGGATTCGTCTAAGTAGTCGATAAAATGGTTGTCACCGAGGGCGTAGGTCCTCTGAGGGTAGATCACAGTGCGGGGCCGGAAACCGGTTTTGACAGCGAAGGTGATCTTGGAGTTCAAGGTTTGGTTGGACATCACACCGGCGAGGTCATAGGCGCGGGCTTCGATCTTGGTGAGGGTCTTAATCACGTCATCCTCGACGTCGAAGCTGAGTGGGGGAGTAGTAAAGCGGGTGAGCAGATATCTGTCCATTTTGGTGTCGTTGGCCGAAGTTTTGGTATCGATCCATTCGGTCTGGGAGCCGTCAATCACCGTGCTGTCGGCGGGGTTGATCTTCATCATGCGGAATTCGAACTTAAATGGGGTCTCATCGATGAAGGGGTCTTCGTCCTTCATGCTGAAGCCCAGCCGGATGCCGGAGCCGACCACGCCACCGTTGGGATTGCCCTTGGTGGTGGTGACGATGCAGGTGGGGCGGAGTGAGGTGGCGTTGAATTTACGCCAGGCAATGCTGCGTTTGGGATCCTGGGGATCAGGTGGGGTGTAGAGCGGGGTAATGCCGCCTCGGTTGTCGATGGCGATCACTTCAAAAGTGCTTTCCATGGTAAGGGGATTGCCGTTGGCATCAGCCGCGGGGAAATTGATCACGGCATACTTTGCCGAGGTCCAGATGGTCTTACGGTCGTTGGGAGTCTCGTCCAGAGGGATGTTTTGATCGGCATTGGTCTTATAATGGAGCACCCAACCGACGCCGAAGCGATCCACCACGTTCTGGGGGGTCACGTCGCCGGTCATGTCTATGTAGTGGTTGCCCGGTGTGGCGATCGGGTTTCCATTCTGGTCTTTCACGCGATAGGCAAAGCCAGTGATGATGCCGTCACTATCGGTTGCGTTCCAGAAGATTTTCTGCTGGAATATAAATTCTGTTTCGGCATAGGGCGCAAGCAGGGCGCTGTCATCAAAACCTTCATAAGATGTGATGGCAATGGTAGGTTCCTCATTGGCAAATTTGTTCCCAAACTTGCCGCATCCGGTGAGCATCAGCATTGCCAAAGTCAATACGATTAAAAGGGTTAAGAGTCTACTGCTCTTATTTGGCATCATTCCTCCCATATATGATCGGTGGATATTATCTTACTGCTAATCCTTAAAAATGAAGTCGAGAAAATCGTCAATCTTTTTATTTGTTCCCTTTGCCGCGAGAGCTGCTTTAAGCAGGTTCAGCCAAAGCAGGGAAGTGGTCACGGAGCCAATCCCCCCGGGTACGGGAGTGATGGCCAACGCCTTGTCAAAACAGGCGTTATAATCAATGTCACCCACGAAGGAGCCTTTGCCGTCAGCGGAATTGTGGGCATTGATTCCCACATCGATAAGAACGGAATTATTTTTGATTATATCCGGTTTTACGAATTCTGCTTTGCCGAGGGCGGCGATGAGGATATCCGCGCTGCGGGTGAGTTCGCCAAGGTTTTCACTGCGGGAATGGCAGACTGTGACGCTGGCGTTGGCCCAGGATTTTTTCCAGAGCAGCATATTCGCCAAGGGCTTGCCTACCACAGCGCTGCGGCCGATGATCACGGTGTGTTTGCCAGCCACGGGTATCCCGTAATAGCGGAGGGTACAAAGCACAGCCAGCGGAGTGCAGGGCGGCAGGGCATCCTGGTTGAGGACTATCCTGCCTTGGTTTACTGGGTTCAGGCAGTCGATATCTTTGTCAGGGGAGATGCTTTCGCCGGCTAGGGCTTCATCCAGGTGATGGGGAAGGGGCTTTTGCAGCATGATGCCGTGGATGTCAGGATCATCGTTGGCACTGGCGATGAGCTCTTGCAGATAAGCCTGGCTGATGTCTTCAGGCAGGTTCATCAACCGCACATCGCAACCAAGCTTCGCTCCACTGGAGACTATATTTTGCACATAGTAGGCTGAGGCTGGGTCGCTGCCTGTCTGGATCAGCAGCATTTTGGGGCTGAGCCCGTGTTCCGCTATCAGTTCTTTGACCCAGGAGCGGATGAGCTTTGCGAGGGGTTTTCCCGATAGTATCTTTTCCATGTCATTCACCTTCAGAGGCAGTTAGTTTCACTTGGCGGCGCAACCTTTCTATTTTCCATGCTTTGCCTGTGGCTGGATTAAGCTCCAGATAGACTGCGTTCACCTGCAATCCGAGGTTTGAGGTCTCATAGCGTGAGGGCAGGCCATGGTGGAATTTATTCAATATTATATCTTTGCGAACGCCAATAACGCTGTCGTGGGGCCCGGTCATACCGGCGTCAGTTATATAAGCCGTGCCTTGGGGCAGGATTTCTTCGTCGGCTGTCTGGATGTGGGTGTGGGTGCCGATTAGAGCTGAGATGTGGCCATCTGCGAACCAGCCCAGGGCGCGTTTTTCAGCGGTGGATTCAGCGTGGAAATCCACCAGGACGCAGCGCCCCTCATGGCCGGGATTGTCCTCAAACCAGCGTTCCAAAGTCGTAAAAGGCGAATCGCAGGGTGGCATGTAGATCTGGCCGCAGAGGGTGAGAACAATTAGTTCCATTTCGCCCTTGCGCAAGGTGCAGACAGTGTTCCCAGGCGCCGTTGCGGGAAAATTGAGGGGTTTGACGATGGCGGGGTTGTGGCCGATGAAATCCCAGGCTTCGCTGCGGTCCCAGAGGTGGTTCCCGCCGGTAACAATGTCCACTCCTGCTTGGAAGAGTGGTTTCACTGTTTTTTCGGTGAGGCCTCGCCCATCGGCAAGGTTTTCACCGTTGATGATGATGAAGTCCGGTCCGAACTCGGCTTTTAGGCCAGGCAGCTGGTCATAGAGGATTTGGCGGCCAGGCTTGCCGAAAACGTCGCCGAAGAAGAGGAGTTTGATCATTTGGCCATGGCGATTTGGCGGGTTTCGCGGATCACCGTCACCTTGATCTGGCCGGGATATTGCACTTCCTTTTCGATCTGGGCGGCGATCTCGGATGCCAGCAGTGAAGTTTGTACATCCTCCACCATGCTGGGTTCCACGATGATGCGCAGTTCGCGTCCGGCTTGGATGGCGTAGGATTTGTTCACGCCCTGCACGGAGTTGGCGATCTCCTCCAGCTTAGCGAGGCGCTGCATGTAGGTTTCCAGCATTTCGCGGCGGGCGCCGGGACGGGCACCGGAGATGGCATCCGAAGCCTGCACCAGAGCGGCATAGACGGAGGTAGCTTCCACTTCTTCGTGGTGGGCTTCGATGGCGTTTACTATGATCTTGCTTTCACCGTTCTTGCGAGCCAGATTTGCACCGATGATGGCGTGGGTGCCGTCAAACTCTTGGTCCACGGCTTTACCGATGTCGTGCAGTAGTCCGGCGCGACGGGCAATCTCCTGGTCGAGGCCAAGTTCAGCGGCAAGGATACCGCAGATCCAGGCTGCTTCCAGCGAGTGCTTGAGCACGTTTTGTCCGTAGGAGGTGCGGTAATGCAGACGGCCAAGCACCTTGATTAGGTTGCCGGAGATGTTGTGGATATTGGTTTCCAGCACAGCTTTTTCGCCCAGCTTAACCAGGTTCTGGTCCATCTCCTTTTCGGTTTTATTGATAATGTCCTCGATGCGGCCGGGATGGATACGGCCGTCGGAGATGAGTTTTTCCAAAGCCAGACGGGCGATTTCGCGGCGCACGGGGTCAAAACAGGAAAGGACAACTGCTTCAGGAGTGTCATCGATGATCAGGTCCACCCCGGAGGCTTTTTCAAAGGTGCGGATGTTGCGTCCCTCCCGGCCGATGATGCGGCCTTTCATCTCGTCCGAGGGCAGCGATACCACCGATACGGTGGATTCCGAAACATGGTCCACGGCAAGGCGCTGGATGGCGGTGGAGAGGATCTCCGCGGCTTTTTTGGAAGTGTCCAGCTTGATCTGCTCGATGATGAGTTTGGCATCATTGGCCGCCACTTGGCGGGCTTGGAGGAGCAGTTCCTCGCGCATCATGTTAAGCGCTTCCTCGCGGCTGAGCCCGGCGATCTCGGAGAGTTTGGTGCGCTGTTCGCCGATCAGGTTTTCGGCTTCCTTGTTTTTACGGCTGATATCTTCTTCCTTGTGTTTGAGGCGTTTTTCCTGCTCGACCATGTTGGCTTCTTTCTTATCCATGGATTCGAGGCGTTTATCCAGGCTGCTGAGGCGTTCGTTGAATTTCTTTTCCTGAAAGCGGAGTTCTTTTTGGCGTTCCTTGATCTCGTCTTCAAGCACTTTTTTCTGCTTGAACCACTCATCCTTTGCTTCCAGAATGACGGCTTTTTTGGTTGTTTCAATGTCGGTTTGGGCGGATTCCCTGATCTCCGCGGCGATTTCCTTGGCGCCGGAAACAAGGCGGAAAGCGCTGTTGCGTTTGATCAGGTAGATAACCAAGGCGATGAGGAAGCCCAACACCAATCCGATTGCTGCCATGATCCATTTATTTGGCATCATAATATCCTTTTTGATCTATTCAGGCGGGTTACTTAACCCGGCCGTTACAAAAAAGGCCCGCGTGAACCGTGTATGCTTGTCTGTTAAAAGCCAAGCATCAGGTGGGCGCCTACCTTGTGGGCTTTATGGATCCAGGACCAGCCGGCGTGCATGCCACCCATGGCTCGGCTCCCAGTTTTTAATCAGCTTTTGTGCAATCCATATCACGGGTTCCGCAGGCCAAGTCTTTAGATCTCCCCGACGATGTTGCTCACCATCTGGTTCAGGCGTTCAAGTTCCTTCTCCATTTCGGCGGACCGTTGTTTCAGGGAGCTAATCTCATTCTGTTTCTTCAAAAGAAGCAGAAGCAAAAGTTTCGTGAAGTCAAGATTTTCATACTGTTCGCGCAGTTGTTCCAATTCCGCGTCGACAGCGGCCGCCACGGCCTGTGTCTCTTTCAGGTTGTCCGAACGCAGGTGGAATTTGCGGCCATATATCTCAACTTCAACCGATTTCATCATTTCTTATTAGTTTCTTCCAGTTCTGGAAAGATGCTGTCGATCTGGCTGATGGCGTCGCTGGCGATGCTTTCGAATCCGGATACTGTATCTTGAAGTTCCTGGTATTTGGTTTGAAGCGACGCAAGCTGATTCTCCAGTTCCCTGATGCGTTCGCTTGAATCGCTGTTGCTGTTTCTGACGCTTTCGATCTGGGCCATCAGTTGTCTGTTTTCTTCCTTCAGAACCTCGTTTTGCCCGGCCAGTTTCTCCAGCTTTTTTTTGTCTTCGGTGTACTGATTGATCAGTTTTTGTATCTTATCTTGCAAGCTTGTTGCTTTATTTTCCATAGTGTTACCTCATGTTGATCTGCCAGGCGCGGAAGAGCATTTCCTGCACCGATGCAAGAAGTTGGTCCACGCGCTCATCTGTCAATGTTTTTTCGCTGTCCTGCATCACCAAGCGCAGAGACATGCTACGGAATCCCGGAGGAACCTGCTTTCCGAGGTATTGGTCGAAGATGCTCACTTCGCTGATCATATCTGGATTTACGGCTTTGATGGCGGATTCGATGGCAGCGTAGGACACTTCGGTTTTGATCAGGAATGAAAGGTCGCGGACCACAGCAGGATAGCGGGGTAATTCGCGGAACACATTTTTAATGTTTCTGGTGAGTTCGATCAGCAAGTCCACGTCGAGCTCGATCACCCAGATATCCTGTTTTAGCAGGGTGAGGTCTATCCCAAAGTTGTTGGCGATGCTGGTTTTCAGACGGCCGAACGAAGCCACCACCTGCCCCTCTGAAAGGTAGGCTAAAGAGTCCCCGGCAGCCAGCCAGGGACGGTCATTTTTCACCAGGTCTGTAGCCTTCACTCCTAGCAGGTTCAGTAGCCCCTCCACTAAGCCTTTCACCTGATAGAAACTCACAGCTTCGCTTTTGGCGCTCCAATGCTCGGGGTTCATGTTGCCGGTGAGTGTCGCGCCGAAGGACAGTTTTTCTTTGTAGGAATCGCCGTCCTTCAAGTAGATTTTGCCGAGTTCCATCAGCTTAAGGTAACGCTCGCCGTGGTTAAGGTTGTAGCGCAGGTTATCCAGCAGCTGGGGCAGCAGGGTTATCCGCATGGCGGATTGGTTGCTGCTTTGGGGGTTGATCACACGTATTAGTTTGGAGCAGACCTCTTCGGGGTCCATGGCCAGATCTGCCAGTTGGGCTGGATCACAGAAGCTGTAGTTCAGCGTTTCATGGAAGGAGGCGTCCACAAACCAGTCCTCAATCCCTCTGCGGATGCGGAAGGCGTGGCGGTCCATGATGCGGGGGACGTCCTTTTTGCGGGGGATGCGGTCGAAGCCAGCCAAGCGGGCCAGTTCTTCCAGCAGATCGGCTTCGCGGGTGAGGTCCACTCGGTGGGGTGGGATTTCGAACCAGAGGGCGTGGTCACAGTCGCTTTCAGAGAATTCGGTAACTCCCGCTTTCTCCTCCTCCAGATGGTGACAGAAGATCAGGCTGGGATCAGAGACCAGGCCTTCCCGCCAGATGCCGTACTGGTAGAATTTGCACCCCAAGCCTTCCAGATAGCCAATGATGTCTTCGTTTGGCAGCTGATAGCCGATGATCTCGGTGAAGCGCCGGGGCCTAAGCGCCAGCCAGCGCGTGGGAAGAGGTTTTGGCCAGGCATCGTAAAGCGCGTTTTCAACCTTTCCGCCGGCGGTTTCCAAAAAGAGCTGCACCGCTCGGTCACTCACCGCGGAAGCGGCTTCGGGGCTTAACTGACGCTCGAAACGGTAGGAGGAATCGGTGGAGAGTTTGTGTTTGTAAGAACTGGCGCGAATGCTCGCAGCTTGAAAACAAGCGGCTTCCAGAACGATGGAGGTGGTGGAATCGCTGATTGCGGTCGCTTTGCCGCCCATCACTCCGGCAAGGGCGGATGTGTCTTTGCCGTCGGCGATTACAAGGTCGTCGGGGTCTAAAACCAGGTTCTTGCCGTCCAGGGTGATGAGTTCCTCGCCGGACCTAGCTTTGCGCACCACCACGGCGGGATAGCCATCGGATTCGTTCAGCGGCTGCAGCTTGTCATAGTCGAAAGCGTGCAGGGGATGTCCCTGCTCCAGCATCACAAAGTTGGTCACGTCAACAATGTTGTTGATGGGACGCAAACCGGATTTGACCAGTGCGGTTTTCAGCCACTGAGGAGAGTCCTTCACTGAAACACCGGAGAGCAATCTGGCCGTGTAGCGGGGGCATTTTTCCGGATCTTCCAGTATCAGTTTGAGCGCGGTTTTTTCGCTGACTTCACCAGCCACGTGCTCCACTTGCGGCAGCTTCAGGGGATTGCCCAAAGAGGCGGAAAGATCGCGCGCGATGCCTATGTATCCCAGCAGGTCTGGGCGGTTGGGCGTGATTTCCAGTTCCAGAATGGTGTCCGGCAGTTCGTAGATGTCGTTCACGGAAATCCCCACCGGTGTGGAGGGCTCCAGTTCAATGATCCCTGCGTGGTTGTCGGAGATGCCAAGTTCCTTTTCAGAGCAAAGCATCCCGTTGGACTCCACACCGCGGAGTTTTGCCTTTTTGACGGTAAGACCAGAGAGTTCGGTTCCCGGAAGGGCCAGCAGAGAGATCATTCCAGCTTTGCAATTGGGCGCTCCGCAAACCACCTGGGTAGGCTCCGTAGCTCCGTACTCCACGCTGCAAACCTGCAGATGGTCGGTTCCGGGGATGCGCTCGGCGCTCACCACTTTGGCGGTTACAACAGTTTCCGGCAAGGCGGGAAGAGATTTTACGGCTTCCACCTCAATTCCACTGAAGGTGAGGGTTTGAACCAGGCTGTCTGTGTCCCGGGGCAGGTCGATGTAGCGGCTGAGCCAGCGGCAGGAGATAATCACAATACCTCCCCGCTGAACTGGCGCAGCATGCGAACGTCGTTCTCAAAGAGGATGCGCATGTCCGGAATGTTGTAGGTAAGCATGGCAATGCGCTCCACTCCCACCCCAAGGGCGTAGCCGGAGTAAATCTCGGGATCGATGCCCACATATTTGAATACGGCGGGATCAACCATCCCGGCTCCGCCCAGTTCCAGCCAACCGGAGTTTTTGCACACACGGCAACCCTGGCCTCGACAGGCGACACAGCTAATGTCCATTTCCGCGCTTGGCTCCGTGAAGGGGAAAAAGTGTGGTCGGATGCGCGAACGGACGTCTTCTCCAAACATGATCCGGGCGAAGTTTTGCAGCGTGTCTTTCAAATCGGCCATCGAGATACCCTTATCCACCACCAGTGCTTCCACTTGGGAAAAAACGGGGGAGTGGGAGGGATCCGGTTTATCGTTGCGGTAGCATCTTCCGGGCGAGATGATATAGATGGGCGGCGGGTATTTTTCCATAGTGCGCACCTGCACAGTTGAAGTCTGGGTGCGCAACAGGAAGCCGTTGTCCAGGTAAAAGGTGTCTGCCAGGTTGCGGGAAGGATGGTCAGGCGGGGTGTTCAGGGCGTCGAAGTTGTGCCATTCGTCATCTATGTCCGGCCCTTCGGCGATCTCGAAACCTAGGCCGATGAAGACATCTTCGATTCTGCGGCGGACGATCGTTAGCGGATGCAGCGACCCACGCGGACGGATGATGCCCGGCAGGCTCAGGTCCAGCGTCTTGGCGCTGTCCTGGGCTTCCTGGAGACGGTTTTTCAGCTCCTGTTCACGCGCAGCCAGTAGGTCTTCTATGCTGCCGCGGAGCTTGTTGATGCTCTGCCCGAAAGCCGGTTTCTCGGCGTCAGGAAGGTCTTTCAGCTTTCCGTAGAGGCTGTTTATCAAGCTTTTTTTGCCAAGATACCTGGCTTTGGCATTCAGGATGTCATTGGCGGTTTCGCAGGCGGCAATATCCGCTCTGGCCTGTTCCGCCACTTCCCTCAGTTGGTCTTGCAACTTGCTTCCTTCACTATTTTAGCCCCGGCTGCTCGGGCCGGAGGGGTGGTTCAGCCTTTGGCGATCTCGACCAGTTTGGCAAAGGCATCGCTGTCGTGCCAGGCCAAGTGGGCAAGGGATTTGCGGTTGATTTCGATATTGGCTTTATGCAGGCCGTTGATGAAGCGGCTGTAGCTCATGTCGTTATTGCGGCAGGCAGCGTTGATGCGGGTGATCCAGAGGCTGCGGAACTGGCGTTTTTTCTGCTTCCGGTGGGCAAAGGCAAAAGCCATTCCGCGTTCCACGGTTTGCCTGGCAACCCGGTAAGTTTTGCTGCGGCGGCCGAAATAGCCGCGCGCGGCCAGCATGTATTTTTTTCTTCTGCGGTGGGCGGATACGTTGTTTGTTGATCTTGGCATTTTTCTCTCCCTTTAGTTTGCCAGCATGCGATGGATGCGCTTTTCATCGCATTTGCGAACAATGGCGCTGTCACGCAGATTGCGTTTCAGCTTGGGTGATTTTTTGGTTTTGATGTGAGCGCTTTTTGCGTGATGGCGCTTGATCTTGCCGGTTCCGGTAACCTTGAACCTCTTGGCTGCGGAACTGCTTGTCTTGATCTTTGGCATATTTATCTCCTTGACTATTAGAAAGTATGGTTAACCTCGCAACCCTTTACTCTGCTTATTTTACAGGGTCGGCCTCTGTTTCAGGCGCAGCGGCAGATTCCGCGGCGGCTTTTTCGAGGATGTGGTCGATGTCTTTTTTGGGGGTCATAATGATGAAAAGTAGATTGCGTTCAGCTACTGGTGGCGCGTCAACGTCGGCAATGTGGCCCAGATCGTTTTTCAGCCTTTCCAGAACGTCGTAGCCGAGCTCTTTATGAGCCATTTGCCGGCCTCGGAAGCGGACCGTGAACTTAACCTTGTTGCGCTGCTTCAGAAATCTGATCGCGTTGTTCTTCTTGAAATTATAGTCATGTTCTTCCGTGTTCGGACCGAACTTGATCTCCTTGATCTCGATCTCGTGCTGTCTCTTGCGGGCTTCCCTGGCTTTCTTTTCCTTTTCGAAATAGTATTTGCCGAAGTCAAGAATGCGGCAGACCGGGGGCTCGGTGTTGGGTGAGATTTCCACCAGGTCCAGATTCATGTCTTCTGCTTTGCGGATGGCGTCACGCGTGGGCATGATGCCTATTTGTTTACCGTCAGGGCCGATCACCCGTACCTTTGGAGCGCTGATCTGTTCGTTGATCCTTTCCTTCGGCACCACCTCCTTGGTACGTGCCTTTCCACGTTTTATCCGGATTATAAGAACCTCCTTCTTACCGGAAACGAAAAAGGCGGAAGAATCTTCCACCTGCTTCACGGTAATCTGTTACCAGTATATCTTTTTATAATTCATGGCCTTACCTGCACGGAAGCATTAAGGCAGAAGCAAGCAGCTTCATTTGCGGACCACTTGATTTGCAGCCCATCTTTTTGTCAATCAGAACTTTGTTCTGGTATTCTCCCAAAGACCTATGTACAATGCCGATTAGATCAGCCTCTCCAGATGGATTCAGGGTTAGGTATTGACATTTTTCTACAACCCCCTACATTTCACAGAATCTGAACCAATTTTCTCTTTACTGGGTTTGGAGGAATCCTTCATCGTTGTTTTCCATAAACTGGCAGGCTATTCTGTCTTGGAGGTTTACCAATCATTTTAATACTATTTGATAAGCACCATTCTATGAGTTTGAGACCTGCCATTCATCTCGGCCCGCACAAAATAAACTCCAGAACTTACAGCGCCTCCCTTCTCGCCCAACCCATTCCAGTGGATGCTGTGGCAACCTTTTGTCATTATTCCGTCATGCAGAGTTATCACTTTCTGCCCTTTGATATTGTGCACAGACAGTTTCACGTTGCCAGGGGCAGCGGTGATAAAGCCGATTGTGGTTTCTGGATTGTAGGGATTGGGATAATTGCCAAGTGATGTTATCAATACGGATGGAGTGGCCGGATCCTCTATGCCTGAGTTTACAGAATGCATGGGAATCGCCACCTGAACAATTTCGCCTTCGTTAACAACTATGGGTCTGTTGCGTTTGGCAAAACAATCAAACACATCCAAGTTCTGGTCGGAATGATTATGCTTTCTTTCAAATCGGATGGGTAAAGCCCAGAGACGGCTTGGAGTACAGCGAACGTAGTAAGTATTGACGACAGGATAATC
>JAAYWB010000048.1 GCA_012516855.1 Candidatus Cloacimonadota bacterium | reverse complement strand
ATATTGCCTACGCGTCACTTGATGATGTTCAAAAAGCTCTTATTGATAGTTTCTCATACTTGGATAGCAACAGAGACATGGTCTCAAAATTGACCTATTTCAAATGGCTTAAATTAGATTAATGAAAGCGATTTGGTATTAGAGAGGAAAAACCATCAAAACAGACCAAAAAAGACCTGTCGGGTCAGAAAAGCTTATGTGGAATAGGGTGAATTCATCTCAATTCAAATGCCTGTGCATTATTCAACGGTCTTTATGGACATAAGCCGAAAAAACGCCGGCGATAGCACCGGCGTTCCATTACTCTCTATTTTCAAGGGTTCAGGCTGGTGTGGGGATCAGCCCGTCGCGCTTGAGCAGGGCGTCAGGGTCCGGTTTGCGCCCCCGGAAGGCCACAAAGAGGTCCATGGGGTGAAAGGCGTTACCACGAGCCAGGATGTATTTGCGGAAGGCTTCGCTCACTTCGGGGTTGAATATGCCCTTTTCATTGAAGAGGCTCCAGGCGTCGGCTTCCAGCGCTTCGGCCCATTTATAGGAATAGTAGCCGGCGGAATAGCCTCCGGCGAAGATGTGGGCAAAGGCGCAGGAGATGTTTGCTCCCTCGATGGGGGGCGCGATCTGGAAGCGCGCGGTGGCTTGCTTTTCAAAGGCGTCCACGTCTGTGATCTTGCTGGGATGGGTGGTGTGCCAGGCCAGGTCGAGCATGGCGTAGCGCAGTTGGGTGATGTTTGCCAGTCCCGCCTGGAAGTTTTTGGCATCGATCACTTTCTTCAGCAGTTCACTGGGAAGCGGCTCACCGGTTTCATAGTGTCTGGCAAAGAGGTTCAGCGCCTCCTCCTCCAGGAGCCAGTTTTCCATGATTTGGCTGGGCAGTTCCACAAAATCCCAAAGCACGCTGGTGCCGGAGAGTCCCTTGTAATAGCCGTCTGCCAGTAGGGAATGCAGCGCGTGGCCGAATTCGTGAAAGACGGTGCGGGCTTCGTCCAGACGCAGCAGCGAGGGCTGGTCCTCCGTGGAGGGGGTCAGCGAAGCCACGATTGCCACATGCGGGCGGCGCAGGCCGTCAGAATGCAGTCCCTGTCTCTGGAAGGAGGTCTGCCAGGCCCCGCCTCTTTTGGTTTCCCGAGGAAAGAGGTCCATGTACATCAGGCCCAAAAAATCCCCAGCCCGGTCGTAAACTTCCCAGGTGCTCACATCCTTGTGCCAGGTGGGAACATCTGTAACCTGCTTCACTTCGATGCCGTAGATGTGTTTCGCCACGGTGAAGAGGCCGGTCAGCACGTTTTCCACCTTGAACCAGGGGCGCAGTTCCTCCGGATCATAGGCGTAGCGTGCTTCCTTGAGTTTGTTGGAATAGTAGCCCATGTCCCAGGGCTTGAAATCGCTGATGCCGTCGGTCTGTTTGGCGTAGTCAACCACTTCCTGATATTCCCGCTTGGCGGCGGGATAGGCAACGCTGTAAATCTTTTCCAAAAACTCCGTGGCGGTTTGCACGGATTCCGCCATGCGGTCCGAAAGCACGTAGTCAGCGTGGGTGGGGTAGCCCAGCAGGTCGGCGCGTTGCTGGCGCAGGTCCAGGGCGCGTTTGATCAGTTCCTGGTTGTCAAAATCGTCATTGAAGGCGCGCGAGGCATAGGCCGTCTGGCTTTGGCGGCGCAGTTCGCGGTTTTTGCAGTATGTGAGTAGCGGCACCATGCTGGATGGCTGCAGGTTGAAGAGCCAGCCGCCGTCCTTTCCCTTGCTTTTGGCCAGATGAGCCGCCCCGGCCAGCACACCCTGGGGCATGCCTTCCACATCCGCGGGATCAGTGATGTGCAGTTCCCAGGCGTTGGTGGCGCCTAATACGTTGTCGGAAAACTGGGGCGAAAGCTTGGAAGATTCCATCGCGATGGCGGTTAGCTTTTGCTTGTCTTCCGTGCTCAGCAAGGCGCCGCCCCGGATAAAGCCTTGATAGGCCCTGTCGGTCAGGCGGTAGCGTTCTGCTTGCTTCAGCGCATCGCGGTCGTTCATGTCTTTCGGCAGTTCAGGTTTCGGTTTGCCCTCAACCTCGTCTTCCCAAACCTTTTTCACCCGGGCGAAAATCGCCTCGTCGGTGGAAATGCTGCTGTTAAATTCTGCCAGCAGCGGTGATATCCGCTGCGCCAGGGCCTTGAACTCGGAGTCGGATTCCGCGGAAAGCAGGTTGAAATAGATTCCGGCCACATGGTCCAGTTGTTCGCCGTACAGGTCCAAAGCCAGGATGGTGTTCTCAAAATCAGGCGCGGCGGGATTGTTCTTCAGCGCCTCGATCTCCGCCTTCGCGGTTTTAAGGGTTTCCTCTATCGCCGGCATGAAATGCTCGGTCCGGATTTCGTCGAAGGGTATGGCCTGCAGGCGGTGGCTGCTTTTTGGCCTCAACAGGGGGTTGCTGGATTGTGTCATCTGGATGTCCTTTTCATTATTCTCATTTGAAAACACGAAAATCCAAAGCCCCCGCTCTGTCAATCCGTTTTTGCCATTTTCCGCCCTGTTCCGTCGCTTGCGGGATTCCGGCAAGGTCGCTGATTTTTCTTCCTCGACCCCGGAAAAAAACATTGACGGATATACACGCTTTTTAGATTGTAACTTTAGGGGGATATCGCCCCCGCTTTGTTATTGCAGTCCATAGGTTTGTGTTATGTTATGGCTTGGCTTGGGTCTTCTGACCCGCCAAAACACCCCTCTTTACATCGAAATGTATCACGCTGCCGGTCAGAGACCCCGGCACCATACGGTTTTTAATGACTTAAGCAAGGAGATGAACATGCTTAGAAAAATCTTCACGATTATGGTTATGGCTGCTATAGCATTGTCAGCCTATGCCGCCAGCGCGGTGATTGATGCCAGACCTACACAGATCGACATCAGCTCGGCTTCTTCGGAGAGCGCTGTGTTAGTCACTGTGTCGGACTACACGTCAGATGATGCCCGATACAGGCTTTACAATGGCTCAAACCAGTACAACTGCTGGGACGCAGCCACTTCTACCTTTATTACTTCAACAAGTTACTCTTCCGGCCCGCAGGTTCCCGGCACACCCACCACTTCCAGCACATGGTGGATCATGTTTCAGAGAGGGAACAATGCTACAACAGTAGCAAGCTATCGGGATAGACTTGGCCCGGCTTATACCTCAAACTACAGAACTATAGCACTGCCTGCCGCGACAGCTATAACTACTCCTGTGTCCATCACCAACAGCGATGTAACTTTCTCAACCTGGAATGATTTTTCCTCTAAATATGTGATTTTAGCTTATGATGCCACCGTAGGTGGAACTCTGATCAGTGCTACCTCATCTGCCTTAACTACCGGGGCTTTCAACTTGGTGGTTGAAGCAGGCACAACTATCCAAAGAATCGAAGTTCGGGACGTACTCAATAATCTAATCGAGAGCGTGACTGGAACCTGGCCTGCCGTTGGGCAGCCCGTGATAGCGGTTACCGGTACCTTGAACGACTTTACCGCCTACACCGGAACTCCTTCTGCCTCCCAGAGCTATACCCTGAGCGGCTCCAACCTGACGGCGGGAATCGTGGTTACTCCCCCCGCTGGCTTTGCCATCTCCACGGACGACAACACTTTCTATACCACCGCCCAGACTCTGGCTTCCACCTTCAACGGCCCGGTCTATGTGCGCCTCACGGGTGCAACCGCCGGCAATTATTCCGGCGACATCACCCACACCAGCACCGGAGCCACTCAGGTGGATCTGGCTGTCAGCGGCACGGTTAGCGACCCTGTGCCGACCATCCACACCACTGGCACTCTGGACGCCTTTGCCACCCTGGAGGGAACTCCCTCCGCGGCTCAGACCTACACCCTTTACGGTGAGTTGCTTACCGCCAATATTATAGTGACTCCTCCCGCAGGTTTTGAGCTTTCAACCGATGGCAGCAGTTACAGTTCTTCACTTTCACTTGCTCCCAGTTTCGACGGCCCGGTCTATGTGCGCCTGATCGGTACCACGGTTGGCAACTATGGCGGCAACATCACCCACACCAGCGCCGGAGCCACTCAGGTTGATCTGCCTGTTAGTGGCGAGGTGCAGACTCCGGCTGGGCCTACCATCTTTTTGGAAGAGAACTTCAACTATACCGCGGGCGAACTGCTCACAGCTAATGGATGGGAGAATCACAGTGGAACTACTAATTATATACAAGTAACGGAACCAGGTCTGATCTATACTGGTTATCCTCCAGCTTTAGGATTGGGTGCTGCTCTTCAGACATCAGGGGAAGACGTGAACCGCGGATTTACACCCCAGAATCTGGGAAACTTGTACGCGTCTTTCCTGGTTAATGTTACAAGCGCTAAAACGACTGGAGATTATTTCTTCCATTTCAGTACCAGCCCTATCAATACCCAGTATTTCCGCGGGAAAGTGTTTATTCAGAAAGATAGCGAAACAAACAATTTCCGCTTTGGATTGACTAACGGTGCTTCTGACATAGAACCAACAGTAACGACAGGCTATGATTACGTTTATGGCACGACCTATCTGGTAGTTCTCAAGTATGAGATTGTCCCTGGTTCAAATAATGATTTGGTGCACCTTTGGGTTAATCCAACCATCTCAGATACTGAATCCACCCCCCTGTTGACTTCAACTGACGCAATTACATCTGAGCCCGATAATATTGGAACCATTGCGCTGAGGCAGGGTGGTTCAACTAAGGCTCCTGCCCTTCAAATCGACGGCATCCGCGTGAGCAACGATTGGGCGATCCTCTGGAGCGGCGATGCTCCGCCTGCACCGGTCATCACTGTGACAGGCGAGCCTGCTCCCCTGGCCAACTACGCGGGCTGCCCTTCCGAGGAAATATCCGAATACAGCCTCAGCGGAAGCAATTTGCAAGGCCCCATCTACATTGTGGCGCCGACAGGATTTGAAGT
>JAAYWB010000047.1 GCA_012516855.1 Candidatus Cloacimonadota bacterium | reverse complement strand
TGGCAAGTGATTTTTTCTTAACATTTCGTGCTTGCTGATTGCTTGATTCTCCGTGACGAAGAAGACCTGTGCATTCAAAAATGGGTAGCAATGTCCGCTTGTACCTATACTTGCACTCACCCGAAGTAATGCTAAAGGTCAGTTTGCCTTTGTGTACAAAGAAAAACGGGTTTTTCTATAAATAGGACAAAGGAAAAACTATTTCAGCAGCACAGCCTTGACTGTAAAGCTGCGTGTGCCCACATCCATCCGGATATGGTAGGTCCCGCTGCCGCAGAGGCTTCCGGAGGCGTTGCGGCCATCCCATTCCACGCGCTGCTGTCCAGCGGGACACAAACCCGGCTCCAGTTCACGGACCAGCCTACCCCGGGCATCAAAGATCCTGAAGGCCACCAAGGCGGGCGTTTCCAAAAAGAAATCGATGCTGGCACAAGGATTAAAGGGATTGGGGAAAACGCCACTCAGTCCGGTGGTTTGAAGAACATCAGGTCCAGACTGCAATCCATCAGAATTGTAAACCACCGTAACCGGACCGTGCCAGGCTTCGGCTCCGTTAAAATCCACGCTAAGCAGCCAGTAGCTGTAAGTGCCCGAAACATGAAGTTCGGCATCCGCGAAGAAATAGCTGCATGGGATGGAGGTATTAGTGGCCGGGATCAGCGGCGAAGCCAGCAATGCGGCGCCAGGATCCGGCTCCAATCCGCGATAAATATAAAATCCCAGCACTCCGGTCTCGGATTGGGTGGTCCAGTCCAGACGTACAAGGTTTTCCGCCGTAAGCGAGGCTGTAAAGGATGAAAGCTCCACAGGCAGGGTGGAAATGTCCTCGCCGGTGACGTAAATGTTGTCGATGGCGAAGCTGGGGCGGTAGCTTCCGGAACCGCTTACCAAGCGTGATACGAGCCTGATTTGCAGTTCCTGACGGTTTTCACATGCTGAGGGCAGGAGGATGGATCTGTGCTGCAGATTCTGGGGAACGGTGGTGCCGTTGATCTGTTGTGTAGTGTTGTTTTGGTACTCAATGCCCGTCAGAGTGGTGAAATTCCCGACCGTGCCGATCCTGTATTGCAGAGTGGCTTCGTTGATGTGATCGTCATACGGTGGAGAGTATGGATTGCGGATGGTCATGATGTCGTAATCAATCTGGATGTTTTGTTTACCGCTGGTGTCCAGGGCAAAAACGATGGCAAAGCACCAGCCTGTGTTAGAATCCAGTAAGCCTATCTTACCGTCATAGTTGTATATGGTTGCCTGCGGATTGTCAGAGTATCCGTAAGCAGTAAGGGCTTTGTTATAAGCAGGGGGATCAATGCAGTATTCAGTACTGGGTGTTTGAGTGGTCCTCCATCCCGTCATGCCATCCGGCCATGTGCTGGAGCTGTGGAGCAAGCTGGAAAAGTCTTGTGAATAAGGCAATGGCTGAGGCGCTGGATTAACCAGTTGAGCCATCAGACAGGATACTAGCAGCATAAAGAAAATAAAGGCCAAACAGGGTTTCATGGAATTCCTCACAATTATCTACGGATTATCCGGGTATTTGAATCTAGTACGGATTTGACGGATTGACAGTTTTGGTGTACAGATTGGGAACTCGTTGCCATTGTAAGCTGGTGGAGCCAAAATTAATCACGAAACCCAGCTTCAGATCTGACAAGCGCAGATAGTTAAAAACCTGCTGCTTATGGATGGGCAGGATGGATTCGACGGCTTTGATCTCTATGATTATCTTATCAAAACAAAGAAAATCAACCTTGTAATACTTGCTGAACCTCTTTCCTTTATAAGTGATGTAATAATCTTTTTCCTTTTTGTACGGGATGTTCATCAGCTCAAACTCAACTTCCAAAGCATCAGAGTATACAGCTTCCAAAAACCGCAGCCGAGCTAATTATACACTTCCAGGCATGCTCCCAAGATTTTATCGGTCAGTTCTTCATACAGCAAGCTCATGAATCTTTTTCCGTAATTCCGTGAAATCCGTTAATCCGTATTAACATGCAAATAACCAGCCCCGCAAATTACTACATTATGCCTATCAGTTGAATCCGTAGGATAATTCAATTGCTGCGAGCCCGATTGAAGATGATGTTCCAAACCCCGCTCCAGAAGTATTTCCAGTCGGTAGCGCAAGGCTTGGCTTGTTTGGCCAGGATGTAGCGGCGCTCTGACTCCACGATTTCGTCGAAAGTTTGAGGCAGATCGGTGTAAAAAGGCGGCAAGAGGCCGGGTTTTACTTTAAGCCGCAGCTGCTGCATGTCCGGCGGATAGAGGGAATAATAGTGTTCGCTGAGGGCGCGCACACCCACTAGAGCGAGGTCGCCACTAAGCCAGTTGAGCAGTTGGGGCAGTTCGTCGATCCAGAGGGCGCGCAGTATTCGGCCCCAGGAGGTCACGCGGAAATCGTTTTTGAACTTTCCGCCTTCCTGCAAGTCGTTGGCCTTAAAGACGTATTCCTGCAGATATTCGCTGTAGGGGTGCATAGTGCGGAGTTTCTTTATGTAGATGATCCTGCCGTTCTGGCCCAGGCGCTTGAGGCGGATGAGAGGACCATAAGTGGGGTTGGGATCGGTTCGGGGCAGCTTGGTTTTTTTGAGGATGAAGTGCATGTGCCCGGCGATTTCGCGCTTGTGGATGAGCTCGAAGCCGCAGAAATAGAAGCGTCCGAGCATCTCGGTCTCAGAGAGGGCGCGGTTCCTTCCTTTGGTGAGGGCAAAATACCAACCCTGCAAAATGGGAAGTTTGGGCATCACGCGGCGCAGGAGGAAATCGCAGAAATAGAGCGGAGCGCCAAGCACAGAGGTGAATTTCCTGTAAAACCTTTTGCGGCGCTGGGTGATGGTCTGGCCGTGGCAAATGAACACCCCGCCATCCAGCAACATTTCATTCACCTTGATCAGATAGAGGTTGATGCGGCGAAAGTCGTTGATGCGATGGAGGTTGATGAAGATTTGGCGTGAATTGGGGGTTTCGTTGGCAATGTTGAAATAGGTCTCGGAATTGAGCACCAAGGCCTGAGACCTGCAGAAACGGCTGAGATCCAGATATTCTTTAATGAAGGAAAACAGCTCTTCCTGCTCATTCAGGTAACCCCGCCAAAGCGGCTCCAGAATGCTCTCCTCCAGGCTACATTCCGAATAGGGGGGAGCGTAGCTGCTTTCGTTTAGGCTGGGGATGCCTTCCGGCGTCTGGAGAAAGTGGGCCGGACTCTGTGATTCCTCCAGAGCTTCCGATTTCGTGACCAGGGGGGAAGCGGCGTATGCGCGGTTTTCCTTGTTGAATCTGAACGCGTAGAAGAGGCCCACGAAGAAAAAGAGCTCCAAAACCACACTGCCCAGCATGGTTCCCATCACGATTACTCGTGAATAGTTGAATTGCCGCAGCACATACATCAGCCCGAAAATCAGCGCGGCAGCGAAGATATCCGATTTGATGATCTGACGCGCCATCGCTACTCCGCTGCTCACCTTGGTTACCAGATATTTACCGCCCAGGATGCCACTGGCGATCCACACCACGGTAAAAGCCGCCAGGGAGCGCCACCAGACAAAATCTGCCAAAATGCGCCGGGTGCCATCCTTGATCTTGGCTACAAGGAGAAAAGAAAAAATAACGATGGCTATATCGAGTAGCAGAAGGAAGTACTGAGATACCTTGTGTTTCATGTATAGTTCTCGGAGATTCTTGCAGAAAAGAGCATCACACAGATTTCACGGATTTCACTGATTGAAATGAGAAACGTGTACATTAACCGCATTGGGGTAGTTATCTACCGCAATTTCAATACGTTGGTTTATATTCAGATGTCATCTACATGGCCGCTAACAATGCGCTTGATACTGTCTTTAAGATCAGTCGAGTTAAAGTTAACCAATAATCCCAACGGTTTGCCTGTAACCTTCAAGTAGGTCTGAATCTGTTTTAGATGAACATTTGAAATCATATCAACCGATTTGATCTCAACCAAGACAAGGCCTTCAACCAACAAATCCATCCTGTAACCCATCCCCAGATCCATGCCTTTATAGATAACATTGATGGGAACCTGGCGTTGAACTCTCAAGCCCATGGATTCCAGTTCAATATACAAAGCCTGTTCATAAATGCTTTCCAGCAATCCCGGGCGGTAGTGTCTCAAAGGTTGGTGTAAAATAGGGTGAGCCTAATGAAGAAAAAGGTTGAGCCGGATCCCACTCTTTGTTTTGATGGTTTA
>JAAYWB010000046.1 GCA_012516855.1 Candidatus Cloacimonadota bacterium | reverse complement strand
CTAGAATACTTCAAATCAGCAAGGAAAAATTTCACCGTGTACGAATGGATTGACTTACTTATAAGATCGATGGAGTATAATCCTGATAATAAAGATACACAAACAGGTTTTAGCTCAATCGACCGAAAACTACTTTTTCTATCTCGGTTATTGATTTTTGTTGAGCCTAACCTCAACTTGATAGAACTTGCCCCTAAGGGCACAGGAAAATCATATGTATTTGGCAATCTAAGTAAATATACGTGGATGTTTAGCGGAGGAGTGGTATCAAGGGCAAAACTCTTGTACGATATTGGCAGAAGAACTCCTGGTATAATTGAAAACTACGATTTCGTGACTTTTGATGAGATAGAGACGATAAAGTTCGCTAATGAAGATGAGTTATTAGGAGCGTTGAAAAACTACCTAGAAAGTGGTCGTTTTACGGTTGCTAATTATAGCGGATCATCTGAAGCGGGACTTATGATGTTGGGGAACATTTCTTTATCACCGGACTGGCGTCCATTATCAAATAGATACTTTGTATCATTGCCCAGTTTCTTTCAATCTTCTGCACTCATGGATAGAATTCATGGATTCATTGAGGGCTGGAAACTTATCAGGCTTAATCAGGGTCTTATAGTAAACGGATACACTCTTAATGTAGAGTATTTTAGCGAGATATTACACAAGCTGAGGAATTGTTCCCATTATAGTCAAATCGTCTCAGATCTAATTCAAATCCCACAAAATTCAGATACAAGAGACGTTAAGGCGATAATCAAGTTAGCGACAGCGTACCTTAAGCTGCTTTTCCCTCATGTTTCTAATGCCTCGGAGATTGATAAAGAGGAATTCGATTTATTCTGTCTTGCTCCAGCTATCGAGAAGAGAAAGATCATTCGGGAGCAAAGGTCATTTGTTGACACTGAAGTAACTACTGAAATGCCAGATATTTCTGTTAAGGCCTAGATGATTGTTAACTATAAGATGGCTGTCATTGTCCTGCACTTCCAATGAAACGGCGGAAATGGAGTATGCGCTCCGGAGACCCCGACTGGGTTCATCTCTGAGTCGTATTCGATCTGGTCATCCTTGATCCAAGGTGCAAGGGCTTTGATATACTCCCGGGCATCATCCAGGCTGCTGGACTTGGTATCCAGAGCCATGAGGTTATCCATTACTTCAAGGGCATCGTTTAGGGGATAGACCTTGTCCTGGGCAGCCAGAGCCCGGCAGATGTCACTGGTGCGGTCATCGAGTATCACTACAAGTTTATAGTATCTGGCTTTCGCTTTCTTATAACCTTGCAGTCTTCCGAACTCTCGGATTCTGAGTGCAGTATGTTCTGCCAGTCCCTGCCAGTAATGGGATGAGCGATTGGCAAGGTCATTGAACTGGTCTTTAAGGGTATCAGCCAACATCTCTTTGGTATAGCCCTGTTCGATAGCTTTAGTGAGAGTATCTGCGAAGTTCTGACGTACGTCTGCTTCAAAGTGGTTCCCGATCCAGAACAACTGCTGTTTCTGAATGGTGGATGAGAGATGCTGATCTTCGATGCCCCAAAGCCCGATACTAGTCTTGGTGGGAGCCTGTACCTGGGTGTCCTTGAGTCCGAGCCGCATACAGCGGTCTATTATCGCCTTGGTGGGCTCATTGACCATAGCTGCGAAGTCGTCTCCCAA
The DNA here is from genome assembly GCA_012516855.1 of Candidatus Cloacimonadota bacterium. Lineage (NCBI taxonomy): Bacteria > Pseudomonadati > Candidatus Cloacimonadota > Candidatus Cloacimonadota bacterium. The sequence continues at coordinate 45,333 of JAAYWB010000046.1, read as the reverse complement.
CTGGGTATTGATGATGCCCATAAGCTTATCTATGGCGTTCTTGTTGATCTTCTCAGCACGTGGCATGTCACTCAGCATTTGGATGGCGAGTCGGGTCGCATCTCTGATCTCGGTTTTCCAGGCATTATTCAAGACCCTATAGTACTCAAGCATTAGCTGATCATAGTAGTTCATTAGAAGCTGAACCTTCGGACCTTGACTCTGTTCCTGCCAATATCGTATTCGGAGAAGCGTTCCAGACAGCCAGCCAAGGCATCACAGCCATCGATATAGCCATCAGGATATGTAAGGAACTGACTGATCAGTGTTGGTGTGTCTTGACCTTCAGGAAAGAGTACCTTAGCCGTCTCGATAATGGTCTCGGTGCGTTCTATACGCAGGTTCTTATTATCTTTGTTGTCTATCCGCTTTATTCTGTGAGATATCGGAGGCAGATGATTGTCAGTTGCCCACCGATCAAAATCGGCAAGGATACGTGCCTGACCATAGGTAGTTTCACAAGCTGCTCTGGCTTTCACTCTATAGATTCGATCAAGCTCCTGATAGGTATCATAGTAGTATCTGAAGAACTTGGTGTTCTCAGTCTGGCGTATCCAGACATGGATCACATAGAAGCGATTACCATCATAGCCTATGGAGATAATGGCCTTGAAGCAGCCTTTCTCCCCCCAGGCTGGATCGGCATAGAGCCAGACCCGCTTCATCTGGGATGGCTCCGGTAGGTTCCTATACTTGGTGAACCAGTGGTTCTTGAAGATGTTCCCTTCGATAACCGGCTGTCCAAGTATCTCTCGCTGATAACCGGTATGCCCGAACTTGGCTCGCAGATTTGGCAGAGTGGCTGTGGGGTATTGAGCCTCCCAAGTTGACTTGCCATGCATATCTTCGAGAGAGAAGCGCAATATCGCCTTTTGGTGGGTCTTTAATGCAATCTGGTAGGTAACGTCTAATTCTGGATTATCTGCCCGTAAATCGCCTAATATGAGCTCCTGAAACTGACAGATGGAGTAATTGGGATGTACCAGGTTACCGAGCCAGACGATCTTGCCATTTCCCTCAGGTGAGAGTGCTCCGGCAAGCTCCTGGGTGATCTTCTCCATCCTTCGTTTACCGATGGACTGGTTACCCATGTTCTCTTCTTTGTCGATATCATCACAAACGATCAAACCGGGCCGCTTGGCAGTCTTGGGATTGATAGTACCCCGATGAGACTGCTTGATACTCCTGGCTCGTATCCTGGCTTTGTTCTTGAGATAGAAGTCCAGGTCAAAGGCATCCACTGGCTGCAGCTCCGGATAATCAATGGTGAGCCGCTTATTGTTCTGCAGCTCGTGAAGTGTAAACGCTGTCCTCTCCTGAGCCAGATCTATGTCTGCGGCGGTATGGATCACGTAGCGTTCACCTTTGATGATCATCCAGATGGGATAGACAACTCCCATGAGTACCGTTTTGCCCAGCCCCCGAAAACCGGTAATGGCGATGATGCCTGAGTCATTATCAGTCTCATCGAACATGGTCTCGTGCGCTGGGCAAAAAGGTAGTGGGAAAATATGCGGGAAATAGGTATGGCAGAAGAACGAGAAAGCATCCCAACCTGTTCCGGTAGTTCGTCTTATCCTCTCGGACTTGGCTTCAGGATTATCGTCTATAAAAGGCAAGACGGAGATCGTTTTAGATGCGATCTCTGCCAGTGCTTTGTTATGCCGCTGAATGAACTTCTTAGGCATAACCGGGTAACCCCCCGACGCCCAGGGGGACGGGCATCGGGGACCCGGAGGTCGGAGGAACGGCCTTGTCGGGCTGTTGGCTTGGAGGGTATGCAGGGTAGGGAGGTTGGTCTGTAGGCTTAGGCTGGGGAGGCCTTATATAGGATGCAGGAAGGCTAACCATTTCTCACTCTCAGGTAATCTGCCAAATCGTGCAGAATGCTCTGGAACTGTTTAAGTAAGGTCTCATGTCCTTTCTCGATCATAAAGTCGGTAACCTGATCCAGGAACTTGACGATGTAGTCGTTCAGTTCTTTGGAGGGCTGCCGATCCTTCTGATCCTGCTTCATCATGCTCACCAGGCTTTGGATGGCTGTGTCGGCAGGATTCTTGGCATATTCCCGGAGCGCTTGAATGAGTGCCTTCTTGCGGGCGATGGCGATCTCGTGGTCGAGTTGGTTCTCTTCTTTGAAGAGCTCGTCCCACTTGCCGCTCTTGACCCACTTACGGACAGTGATGTCGGAGACTCCGAAGATCACCGCCAGCTCAGTGGGATCGGTCTTGCCGTTCAGATAAGCTTCTTTGCAGTTGTCCCGCTTGATGCGGAACTCACGGCTGTTACTCATACTCAGGGCGTACCTTGTATTTATCTAAGTAGGCGTTAAGGTCTTTGCCCTTGCAGCGCAGTTGACCATTCTCTTTAGTACGGAAAGCAGGCAGAGGGTTCTCTATGTCCCGTATCCAGCGATATACGCTGGAGCGGTCAACCCGGAGGATATCGGCTATCTCATCCGTGCGGTAGTTGCGTTCATCATTGAAGATGCTCATTGTCTCTAAAACCTCCGTAGTTTTGGTATTCATATATGCCATTATTCATTCTCCTGTATTTTTATCAAATTGAGATGCATTACCTTGCCACTGTTTCTTACAGAGAAGGGAAGTTAAGGACGATCTGGCGGAACTGGCCTGACTCGTCACGTTCATAGAAGTTGATGTACTGCTTGGTAGCAACTACCTGGATGGCCTGGTCGATCAGCTCCATAGCTTCCTTCCAGGTTTGATCTTTGATGTTGTAGCGGCGCAGACGCAGGATACGATATTTGGCGATTTCGCCTTTCTTATCGACCTGAAATGCCTCGCTGATGATGGCTCGGAGGTTAACGTTAGAGTCGGCTGACCAGGCTTTGATGCACTCATCGATCTTCTGCTTGGCAAGTTGGAGTTCGATGCCGAACTGGATGCGTTCCTTGAATCTGATTTCAACTCTATATTTGCCGTCAAAACTGTTGAGGACGGCATTGCCCTTCCAATCGAGTCCGTTCTTCTCGGCTACCTGCTGGAGATAGAGTTCCACATCTTCAAAGAACTGGTTCTTGTCTGCTACTATGCGGTCATGCAGCTTGATCGCCCGGTTGATGGTCTTGGTTACGATAGAGTCCTGCTTGAGTATCTCCGGCCTGATGATCGAGACCGGAATGCTCTGTCCGTTAGCGTCAACTCTGGTGGGAATGGGCTTCTTAGCCTTGGGGGTTTTGGGTGTGTCCATTAGATGTCTCCTTCTTGGTTGTATTTTTGGCTTTCTTTTCATTCTGTTTGATGTAGTTCTGCAGCATTGCGATCACCGCTCTGCGTTCCTTCTTGTTGAGTAGGTTCCAGTGGCTTTTGGAATAGTGTTGGATGGTAAATGCCCGTAGCTGGGACTCGGTCCAGCCCGCAGTCTTCATGAGATAGAACATATACTTGCCCTGACGGTCGAAGCTAAAGATTTGGGGTCTGCCATGCTTACGGTACTTGAGCAGAAGTGCTTTCAATTCAGTTAAGCGATCCTCCGGCAAAGCCCTAAGTGATTCGCCATAGCCCAAGCCCTTGATGATGAACTTGAAGTCATTTAGGGTCCAGTGGAACTTCTTGACCCGGAGGCCATGTATCTCTTGGCGTAGTTTTCGTTCTCGTTGTTCCTGAGTCATAGAATGCCCTCGCTCTTTACTTGTGGTTAGTAGTTTTAGTAGTTTTCTTACGGCGTCTCTGAGGTTGGATGCCGCACTCGGCCCGCTTCTCGCTAATGATGCCTTTCTTGATCACCGAGCCGACTTTGCAGATCATGCTTATGTCCTTGGTATAATAACCTGACTTACATATACCCACCGCATCGACTGAGATCAGTGCCTCCAGGTAGAGATAAGCCCACTGACGGCTGCGCTGCATCTTGGAAGCCAGCTGTCGGATGCTCTTTATTTGGCTCTTATCAAGCAGGAAGCAGATATCCTGGCAGGCTTTAAGGTCGAATGCCCAGTTGCCGCAGTAAATGGTTGCTACATTGATATTATAGCGGCCCCGGTTGGTTACATAGATATCCTCGTATTTGGATACCTTGCGGATCACATTGCCTGTAAGGAGTTGGTTAAGGCGCTCCTGAACCACATCCCGGTCTACTCCGGTGCACTCACAGATCAGATCTAAGTTGAAGTAGCTGACGAAGCGGTCTACGAAGCGGTCGATTATAATGCTTTGCTCGTTCATAATGCCACCTAAATATGGTTCATGGCTTGGATGGGATTGATTTTACCGCGGACTTCAAGCATGTGCATGATCTTGATGGCTTTCCTAAGGTTCCCGGCTGCGTTGAAGTGGATGTAATTGACCAGGGACTCCGGGCAGGGAATATTCATCAGTTCGGTGCCCAACATTCTAATATCATCCTTGCTTACCGCTTCGAACTCGTAGAAGTAGTTACAGCGGTCAAAGTAGTAAGCATTGATCTGGTTAAGCCTATCCATGGCGTTCTGCATGCCCACCAGGATCACCACTGCGAAAGTCTCATCCACCAGATCTCTGACCGATCCGAGTAACTGAGGATAGCGGAAGGCGTAGTCGATCTCATCAATGATGATGACGGTATCCTCATTATCGAGGAGCAGTTGGATACATTGCTTGTAGATGTTGTTGGTAGTACCCACGGGGAGATAATCACCCATACCCAGGCTTCTGTATAGATTCTGGAGCAGTTCCTTGGCGAAGGTTTTGGGAGTGGTCGTGGCTTCCAGTCTGATATACACGTAGCCACGGGCATAGGCAGCACGGCTGGCATAGGTGGTCTTGCCGAGGCCGGGCCTGCCATACAGCATACCCAGTCCCACCATCTCCAGGCGGGGACGCTTAAGCAGGAAGTCGATGCACTCATCGGCTTTCTGGACATTGTGGATCGGGACAAGTTTACCTTGCTTCATCTATTCCTCCTTATTTGATTCCGATCGTCTTGAGCATTTTCTTGAACTCCTCATCGTCGAAGGGATCGAACTCGCTTGATCCTTCGGCAACAGCTTGATTTTGATCGTTGTTGGTCTGTTCAGGTTGGATGGCGGTTATTGCCTGTTCTTGTTCAATTACTATCTGTTCCAGCCTGGCGATCTCCTCTTCCGGGCCCGGGGCGGGAGCTTCGATCATAGGTGCTTGCAGGAAGGTAGGATTGTTATCAGCTGGAATCTCGTTCATATAGCTCTTGAGCAGCTTATCCACCGATTCCTGATTGCTGCGCACGAAGCTCTGGGTCCGCTGTTCGGTCAGCCGCTGCAGCTTCTTGATCTGGGTATATTCCTGGCGGTATTCCTTATGCGATTTGCTGTTCTGCAGATCGGCCTGGATGAACGGATGCTGGGCCTGGCGCAGGGAAGCCTGGCAGATGAAGATATCCGCCTCGTCATAGACCAGCACCCATCTCGCATCAGCCAGATCGTATCTGATTATTACCGGTTTACCCATGTGAAAGACCAGAGCGGGATGCCAGTACTTCAACTTGTTCAGCACGATGCCCTCGTTGCGGATGGCTTTACGCTCCACGCTCAACATCATAAAGTTGAGCTGAGAGGGATTGACCAGCCTGTCCTGAGGTTTGGGAGCCGAGTTGAACACCTCCCAGGGTTTGCGGTTATCCAATCCCCGGTGAGGGGTGATGCCATATACATATCTGATATAGTAGCCGATCATCTGCATCGCTTCTTCAGTGGTGGGCGGCTCGCAGGTATAGAGCTTCTTGATCCACTTCTCGTTACGCATCAGAGTGGCAGGTTTATCGGCTATATTGGCTCCCCGGAAGCTGCTGATGAAGCGTTCAAACTGCTCCTGGAAGGTCCGGAAGAACCGCTCGATGATCTTGGCTTTGGCATTGTAGCTTTCGGCGAACTGAGCTCTGATTCCCAACTTGGGAAAGATACCGCCCAATTCCTTGGCCAGGTCATGCCCTTCCCACTGTTCGTGGAACAGCTTGCTCTTGAAGGCTTTGCCGTTATCGAGATAGACATACTGAGGCAGAGCTCCCCAGTTGAGGAAGCCATTGCGGAAGGCAGCCTGGATGTGCTGACTGTCCTCGGTGAAGGCAAGCGTGGCACCCACCGGGTATCGGGATGCCCAGTCGAAGACCATTATCATGGTCATGCGTTGCGCTTTCCCGGTCTTGGGATTGAGGATATCGAAGGCCAGAGTGTGCCCATCGGCTACCCAGACTTCGCCCACGCTCAATAGTCTGCTATCCCGGTGGATGGTCTTGATGATGTGCTCAGCTACGAACTTGCTGCCCTGCCTTGCCTGCTCCCACATTGCCAGATTGTCATCCCGCCACTCTTCGACCCAGCGTCTAAGCGTTGGTACCGAACTGGGTGAGTCGATCAGTCCGGACTCGGCTTTGGCTTTCAGGAACTTGAGAGCGCTGCCGATACTGATCCGGTTGGGATGCAGCAGGATCGCCAACAGCACCTTGCCTTCCAGTTCGGTGATCTTGCGTTGCCGTTTCTGATAGCGGTTGCCATGCAGGAGAGCATACATATCCTGCTTGCTCTGTTCATAGCGTCCCAGCCAGAGGCGTAAGGCCCGTTCGGTGCGCTTTCCTTTCAAAGCATAGAGTTCTGGAGCCAGGCTACCGTTATTGTATTCCTTAGTGAGCAGTTTCCACTCCCGGCCTTTGGACTCGCTATGCTGGAGCCGCTCCAGCACTGTGGTACAGAAGTAGCCCAGCAGCTTGGCTTCGTTATCGCATTTGACTGGTACCCGCTCTTGAGGAGTAAAGTCGATGTACTCCTCCTCAGGATCGCTGGGAGCGCTTGGCTCATCTTCCAGAACGATACTGTCGTCAAGTATGTTGCTATCAGTCGCTGTGACAGCCGGAACTGGCTTGGGAGTCGGCTTAGGTTTGATCTCCTGGCCTTTCCCAATCTGGTTAAGCAAATCCTGCTTACCCTTCCAATCAGGATAGATGCTCTGATAGAGCTCCGCGTAGGTCAGGGGATCGATTTCATCATAGATGCTCATGCTTGTCCTCCTCGCTGTATTTGTAGATCAAAGCGCTGTGCAGGTCTTTGCCATCCACCTTGAGAGTGATCTCAATAAAGCCGGCAGGCACCAGGTTCCTGGCCTGGCAGTCTGCCATCTCCTTGATATATAAGGAAGGCTCGGTCAGCAGGAAGGTCTTCCTAACCTTGTAGCCATCCTGCTCGACCAGATGCTTGTGCACTTCGATTCGGTTGCGCTTGATATAGCGCCATACGGTGCGGGTGGAGCAGCTCATCAGTTCCGCCGCCCGCTCCACGGTCAGCCAGACTGACCTGATCTTGTTCTTGCTCATGTTCAGCCTCTGCCAATAATTCTCTGGTACCGGTAAGACCACTGTGACACTTCCACTCCGGTGGCGTGTCACAGAGGTCGGATAATCTGTCACAGTGGTAGCCTTTTTTTGTCCTGGCGATCTGTCACAGCGTTCAACATATCTACTGATCAGCATCGGCGGCTTTTTTCTCCGATTGGAAGGGTGTGTGACACGTGTCACAGAGGTCAGTGTGTCACAGAGGTCATCCTTGACCCAAGTTTCTCCGGGCTTGTAAGTAGTCGCTTTCATAAGCGCCTCCCCTTAGTTATTGTTGGGTGCTATATAACTGCATCGCAATAACTTGGGAAGTCCTTTCTGCGCTTTCCAGCGACTTATGAAAACTATCTGATACGAGCGGAAAAATCCGCCACCGAAACACAACTATATAAATAAGCATTGACAAAAAGATTAGACAATTTATCTTGTCTACGGATGCATAATCTTACCCATACGGCAAAAGGTCAAGCAGAAAATGACCTTTTAGGAGGAATAATGGACACTAACGATATCGGCAGCAGGCTGGGAATGCTGATTAAAGCAATGAAATTGAAGCAGTACCAGTTTACCGAAAAGTTTGGCATCTCTGCCAATTCTCTGGACCGTTACAAGAACAATGAGCGGTTTCCCGACCCTCAATTCTTGGCCAGATTGATCGATTCCGGAGTGAATGTGAACTGGCTGTTAAGAGGTGAAGGCAGTATGTTCATCCTGGCTCCCTGGGAGCTTGGAGATGATATCAGGACTACCAAGAAAGTCCAGATTGTGGATGGTAAACCGGTCTTAGTGAATGATTTTGATACCACTTACGTGCGTACCTCAATCTTCCCGATCGTAGCGGAAATATCCGCTGGATCACCCATGGAAGTTCCCGAGGATATGGAGCCGGCGGAATCAGTCGAAGTTCCCACTCGCTACATTCCTTTCGGTACGGATAACTACGTGGCCTTCCGAATCAATGGACAAAGCATGGAGCCGCAGATCCTGCACGGGGATATTGTCCTCATCAAAAAGCAGATCACCTGGGATGGTTTGGACGGGAAAATCTGTGCCGTCAGATACGAGACAGGCATTACTCTGAAAAGGATACAGTATGATGAGGCCCGCAGGGGAGTTGCCCTCCAACCTCTCAATAAAGACTACCGGATCGAGTTTATAGACGCTGATCAGAGTCAGTGGTTAACGATGATCGGCCCCCTGGCACTTCAGTTACGGATCTATTAAAATTGTAAACTATTTCAAAAAATTTGATGTTCTGAAAATACCTTAAATTGAGGGCAAAATTGAAGGAATCGTGATATCGAAACGTCCAAAAACGTCCAAAGACCACTGTGACACAGTCTAAAGCCAGTCCTATCTATCTCTCCACCCTATAAACAGTTAAGACCTCTGTGACAAGTGATATCGATTTGAAAATTTGGGTGAGAATTTATACCCTGAGCGCCCGATTCCATCTCTCTCGCCTGCCTCCCGTTAAATCCTCGCATCAAGTGCGGGCATCATGCGGGAGGCACGACTTGGGCACAAGAAAGGGCCTTAACGGCCAGACAGAAACGCTTCATTGCTCCGCGTGGTGTTCAGCCAGGCGCTGGCGTCGAGCGAGGAACTGGAATCAATGGCAACAAAGATATATGGCCTCGAAGTATCCAAGCCGTAGTCGAACAAGGAAAGAGGTGTTACGGGGAACACCTTTACAAGTATCGGCGGATCGAGGCCTTGGTGCTTGTTTTTTGATTGACATTTTGGAGAGATATGGATTTCTGGCTTTATTGGGTGAAAAAATATGATAATTAGCACGAAAAACCTCATCAAGGATTACAGCCTGGGCAAGGTGAAGGTCCGCGCCCTGAACGGCATTGACATGAACATCGAGGAAGGCGAGTTTGTGGCCATCATGGGTCCTTCGGGCTCCGGAAAGAGCACCTTGATGCACATCATTGGCTGCCTGGATTCGCCCACGGAGGGAGAATACCAGCTTGATGGCGTGCTGGTGAGCGACATGGACAAAAATGAGCTGGCCATGATCCGCAACCGCAAGATAGGCTTCGTGTTCCAATCTTTCAACCTGCTGCCGCATCTGAATATCCTCAAGAACGTTGAACTGCCGCTGATGTATGCTGGCATCAAACCCAAAGAGAGGAACCTCAAGGCTCGGGAAATCCTGGACAGCGTGGGACTTAGCGACAGGCTGAAACACAAGCCGGCAGAGCTTTCCGGCGGTCAGAGGCAGCGCGTGGCGATCGCCAGGGCAATCGTGAACGATCCCGCCATCCTGCTGGCAGATGAGCCCACTGGCAACCTCGATTCCCAGGCTGGAGGCGACATTCTGGAGATTTTCAGCAAACTGCACGCGCAGGGCAACACCGTTATCATCGTCACCCACGACAGAGCAGTGGCGGACCGCGCCAACCGCGTGATCCGCATCATGGATGGAAAGATCGAAGATGGCGATTTCGCTGGCTGAATCCCTTTCCCTCGGCTTGGCTGACATCCTTAGCCGCAAGGTACGCAGCATCGTGACCATCATCGGTATCATCCTGGGCGTGATGAGCATTATGGTGGTGCTGGCCATCGTGAACGGGATGAACAAAACCACCCTCGACTGGATGGGACAGCGCGGAGGCCTGAACAAGGTGGAGGTGAGGCAAAACTGGGACTGGGACCTCAGCCGGGGCGGCGAACCGACTTTCAGCCTGCGCGAAATCCAGCAAATCCGCGAGCTTTTGCCGCCGGTGGAAGCCTTCAATCCACAAACCCAGTTGCAGCCTCAGGAAATGCTGTACGGGGAACTGGGCTACGTGGTGAGTATGCTGGGCGTTTTCCCGGACATGGAAAAGGTGGAGGACTGGCAGGTGGCCAAAGGCCGCTTCATCAACTCGTTGGACATCGACAACCACAACAACGTGGTGGTGCTGGGCAGCACCACCGCCAAAGAACTTTTCTCCTCGCGGGACCCGCTGGGTCAGTATGTGGGCTTCGCCGGCCAGAAACTGCTGGTGGTAGGGGTGATGGAGGAAAAGTATATGAAGGCGCAGGGCGGTGGCAGCGCTTTCACCGACAACGCGCTGGAATACATGAACCAACGGGCTTTTGTGCCTCTTTCCACGCTGCTCAGCAAAATCGACCCCAACCAGAAAGTGAACAGCCTCAGCCTGCAGGCAGCCAGTCCCGAAGCGGCTAAGGAACTGCGAAAAAAAGTGGAGGACGTGGTGCTGAACATCAAGCAGGGCAAGAAGGTTTTTGAGGTAAGCGCGGCGCAGGAGCAGATGGACCAGATGAAACAAAGCTCGATGATCTTTTCCGCCATCTTTGTGCTCATAGCGGTGATTTCGCTGCTGGTTGGGGGCATCGTGATCATGAATATCATGCTGGCTTCGGTGAAGGAGCGAACGCGCGAAATCGGGGTGCGCATCGCCGTAGGGGCCAGGCGGCGGGACATTTTCGCTCAATTCATGGTGCAAACCATCCTGATCACCGCGCTGGGCGGGGTGCTGGGCATAATTCTTGGCTTTTCCATACTCAAAGCCGTGGGTTCCTATCTGGACCTGCAGGTGATCGCCTCGGTGCAGATGATCTGGGTGGCGCTGCTCGTTTCCGTGGGGGTGGGACTTATTTTTGGCATTTCGCCGGCGATGCGGGCCAGCAAACTTGACCCCGTTGAAGCCCTGAGGGAGGATTGAACATGAATGACAATGGCAAAAAAGGTTTTTTCGCCAATCTCTGGGCATTGATAGTGACTTACGTCAAAGCAGTGTGGATCGATCTGGTGAAACTCAGAAGCTATCTGACCGAGCCTGCCAAACGCCGGCAGGTGCTTTCGGACCTCTGGGACTTCCTGAAACGCTGGTTCCGCCTTATCATCAGGGAACGCGTGATGCGCGAGGCCGGATCCCTAACCTACATCACCATTCTGGGCTTTGTGCCTTTCGTGGTGTTCCTGCTGCTGATAGTGCCGGACCTGCCCTTCCTGAACCTGCAGGAAAAGGTGTTTAACCTCATATCGAACAACCTGATGCCCACATCCGCGCTGGCTGTGAACAACGTGATCGAAGGCATGCTGGAAGGCCGTGCCGGCTTCAACATTATCAACTTCGTCGTGATGATCATATCATCCTATTCGCTGTTCAGAACCATCCGCGATTCCTTTGACCGTATCCTGAAGATGGAGTATCACCCCAAACAGGACCTCCTCAGCCAGGTCATCAAGTTTCTGGGTACCATCATCCTGGGTGTGTTCATCCTGGTGGTGCTGATCTCAAGTTCTTCGCTGCCGCTGATATCGCGGCTGCTCAGAATGCCAATGCTGCGCTGGCTCACCTATTTGGTGCCGTTCGTTCTGCAATTCCTGCTGCTGGTGTTTCTTTATATGCTGATGCCGTCGATTAAGGTGCAGCGGATGTCACTGGTGCGCGGGGCGTTTTGGACCGCCCTGATCTGGATGGTGGTGAAAAGCGGATTTGACACCTATATCCTGCGAATGACCAGCTATCAGAAGTTTTACGGCACCCTCTCAGCCCTGCCCATCTTTCTCCTCTGGATCTATGTGAACTGGCTGATCGTGCTTAGCGGAATCGTGATGGTGGCGGTGTTTGAGAATAAAAAACGTGGCGAAGAGCCTCCCAACGGGTCCAAAGAAATGATACGCCTCACCCTGGAGATTTACGGTGACGGCAAGATGAGGCGAAACCTGGACAGATACATCAGCCGGAACGAACTCAAGGAGATTCTGGACCCTCCGGAGGAAGAGGAAGAAGGGTGAAAAAATACGCATTGATCTCGGTTTCTGATAAATCCGGAGCGGAGACCCTGGCGAGCGGACTGGCAGAGCTGGGCTATGGCATCCTGTCCAGTTCCGGCACGGCCAGTCATCTGCGAGACAGAGCATTGGAAGTTGTAGAAGTGGAGGATGTTACGGGATTTCCGGAAATCCTGGATGGGCGCGTGAAGACCCTGCATCCTCACATCCACGCGGGCATCCTGGCCGACCGCTCCAATCAGGAGCACCTGGCAACCCTGGACCGGCTTGGCATCCGGCGGATCGACCTCGTGGCCGTGAATCTCTATCCCTTCCGCGAAACCCTGTCCAAGATTGGCTCCACGCGGCAGCAAATCATCGAGAACATCGACATTGGCGGCCCCTCGCTATTGCGGGCGGCGGCCAAAAACCATGCCGGAGTTATAGTCCTCTGTGATCCGGCAGATTACAGCAGCGTATTAAGAGAGCTTCAAGCTGGAGGCGAACTGCCGCTGGAGAAGCGCATCCACCTGGCGCGCAAGGCGTTCGCACACATTGCGGCTTACGATGCTGCCATCGCGAACTGGCTACGCTGCCAGGAACATGCTGATTCGGAACCGGAACTGCCAGACCAACTGGAAGTTAGTATGCCCAGAGCCGCACATTTGCGCTATGGGGAAAACCCACATCAAAGAGCAGCATTATACGCCAGTGGCCAAAACGGGCTCAGCTTGCTGCACGGCTTGGAACTTTCCTTTAACAACCAAATGGACATCGATGCCACGCTGAGGGCGTTGAGGCTTTTCGAAGCGCCCACAGTGGTAATAACCAAACACTGCAATCCCTGCGGCATTGGCTGCGCTGAGCGGCTGCAGGACGCTTACAAAAAAGCGCTGGCGGCCGACACGGAATCCCCCTTCGGTGGGATTGTTGGCCTCAATCGCGCTCTGGACCTTGAAACCGCGAGGCTGATCAACCAGATATTCACCGAGATCATCGTCGCCCCGGATTATGAGAACGGGGTGCTGGAATTTCTGCGCAAAAAGAAGAACCGACGCCTCATCCGCTGGGATGAGGAAGTTTTCAACCCCGGGCAAAATCCCTGGGAACTGAAACAGCTGCTGCAGGGCTGGCTGCTGCAAGAACGCGATCTCGTGAACGAAGATCCCTCCACTTGGCGCTGCGTGACCCGACGCGAACCCTCTGCTGAAGAGATGCAGGCGCTTGGTTTTGCCTGGAAAGTGGCTGCACTACTGCGTTCTAACGCCATCGCTCTCACCGGGAATGACCGCGTTTTCGGCTTGGGCGCGGGACAGACCAGCCGAATCGACGCACTGCAACTGGCGGTGATGAAGGCCCGCAAGTTCGGCCACAGCCTTAGCGGTGCTGTGTGCGCCTCCGACGGCTTTTTCCCTTTCCGCGATTCCATCGACGCTTTGCATGATGCTGGCGTTCGCGCTGTAATCCAGCCGGGCGGCTCAAAAGGAGACCCGGAGGTTATCTCTGCCTGCGACGAACTGGGCTTGACCATGGTTTTCACAGGTTGCCGCCACTTTCGGCACTGATATTTGATTTGACAGATTACGAGGCTTTAAAAAGATGACGTTCCACACGAGCGGAGATGTGTCCGAGCTGGCTGAAGGAGCACGATTGGAAATCGTGTATATGTGCAAAACGCGTATCCTGGGTTCGAATCCCAGCATCTCCGCCACTCACTTTTACAATCACCACTTTTCACAACCAATTTTATACAAGGAGTTTATCCCATGAAAACAAGAACTGGCATTATGCTAGGTTGCGGACTTGTGCTGCTCATTCTGATCGGCGCTTTCGTTGCTGGCTACTTCATCGGGCGGCCTTTCATGTCTGCCACCCACTCAACAACAATATCCAGCGGCACTTGGCTGGTTTTGGACCCTTCTGGTGGCGTTCCGGATTACTCAGAGTTGCAAGGATCAGAGTTTTGGGGTCTTAGCCCCCTGAGCGCCGAGGACATCTGCAGCCGGATCCGCAAAGCGGCCAAAGACAGCAAGGTGAAGGGCATCATTATCAAGCCCTCGGGAGTGGCGATTAGTTATCCCAACCTGAACGAGATCAGCGCCGCGATGGAGGAATTTAAGAAAAGCAGCAAAACCGTGATCGCCCACGGGGAAACGCTGGATCAGAGCGACTATCTGCTCTGCACCCTGGCGGACAAGATCTACATGGACCCCTCAGCTTCCGGCGGCCTGTTGTTGCAAGGCGTATCCAGCAACATCCTTTTTTACAGAGAAGCCCTCAAAAAACTGGGCATCAAGATGCACGTGATGCAATCCGGCGACTACAAAGGCGCTGGGGAACCCTTCACCCAAACCTCGCTCAGCCCTGGCACGGAAGCCAATCTCCGCCGCGCTCTGGAAAGCCGCTACAACCTGTTGCGCAGCGACATAAGCCGCCGACGCGGCCTGGATTCCACCTTGGTGCGGGATATCTATGAAAGCCGCGAAGACCTCATTATAAACGGAAAAGAGGCAAAAACATACGGCCTCATCGACGACACACTGACTTGGGACGAGATGCTGTCCCAATACAAGATCGGGGATGATAATCGGGTTTCCTTTTCCGACTACGCCTCTCCAGTTGATACTGCTGTTTCCGGCAACCGAATCGCGGTGGTCAACCTGAGCGGTAACATTGCCGCCACAGATGGTTACAGAGCCGAGAGCATGATCAGCGCGAACAAGGTTGACCGCATCCTGGACGACATTGAGGATGACAACTCCATCAAAGCTGTGGTGCTGCGCGTGAACAGCCCCGGCGGTTCAGCTCTGGAATCCGAACTGATCTATCAGCGGCTGAAAGCGCTGAAGATACCTGTGGTGGTCTCAATGGGCGGTATGGCCGCTTCCGGCGGTTATTACATAGCTTGCGGCGGGGATTACATTTACGCCGATCCGCATACTATCACCGGCTCGATCGGTGTGATCATGGTCCTGCCTGAACCTGTGGAGTTGGGCAACAAACTTGGCATCGACAGCCAGACCCTGAGCTACGGCAAATTCGCTGAAGTCGGCAGCATTTTTGAACCCTACAGCGATGAACTGCTGGCCTCGCTAAAACGCGAATCCAAAAGATGTTACGCGGAATTCCGCCAGCGTGTGATGGACAGCCGCAAGATCACCCCGGATGGCATTGACGCTGTTTCCGAAGGCCGGGTCTTCATAGCCGCGGACGCTCTGGAAAACGGGCTCATCGACGCCATCGGCGGCTTGGATGACGCCGTGAAGAAAGCCGCTTCCCTGGCCAACATTAGCAAGTACAGCGTGAGCAAATATCCTCGGCGGATCAGTGTTTGGAAGTTTTTGCGCGACCGCGGCCTGTTCCGCAGAGTGAACTCCCTGCTCAGGTTACGCGATTCCAGCCTGGAAGAACGCTTGCTGGCATCTCTGCGCGATACCCTCAAACCACGTCAGTGGCTCTATTTCTGCCCTTTTGAACTGAACTGAGGCTGCCGCCGAACCCGACCCACAGGACTTTTATATGAAAAAAGGTAAATTCAATACCGATATAATCGTGAACGTCCACCCCATGGAAAAGCGGGTGGCCGTGCTCGAGGATAATAAACTGGTGGAACTCTTTGTAGAACGTAAGGATAAGCAAAACGTCGTTGGCAACATCTACAAGGGATTCGTGAAAGACGTGCTGCCAGGCATGGGCGCCGCCTTCATCGAAATCGGGCTGGAACGCACCGCGTTTCTGCATTATTCAGACATCGTGCTTGATTTTCTCGACATCTTCGAAAACGAGAAACAGCACCCACGCTTAAATAGCAAGGATTCATCCCAAATCGGCAACCTTCTTAAACCAGGCCAGGAAATCGTGGTGCAGGTCCATAAAGGCCCTATTGGCAGCAAAGGCGCCCGCTTAACAGGCCAAATCTCAATTCCGGGCAAATACCTGGTGCTTTTTCCCAATAAACATAAAATCGCCATTTCCCGCAAGATTTACAACCAGAATGAGCGTGGCCGCATCCGCAACTTGCTCAGTTCCTTCAAGGACCAGGATTTCGGGTTGATCGTGCGCACCGAGGCCGAAGGCTGCGATGAAGAAGAGCTACGCAACGAATACAACGCCCTGGTGAAAACCTGGAAACTAACCGACAAGCAGATCAAGCACGTCAAAGGCCCCGTCTGCGTATTTGAGGAAAATGCCCTGGAAAATTACCTCATTCGTGACCTTTTCGGGCAAAACGTTGACCGTCTGGTGATCGACGACAAAGCCTTCGCGAAGAGCATCATCCGCCATCTGGAGGACTTTTCGCCCGACCTCATCCCCGCCGTGGAGATTTACAAAGAGGATTCGCCCATCTTCGACGCCTGGGGCATCGAGAAAAAAATCGAGACTGTCTTCCATTCGCGCATTTACCTGCCCAGCGGCGGAAACATCAAGATCGAGCAGACCGAGGCTTTGGTGGCCATCGACATCAACACCGGCAGCTTCACCGGAAAGACCCACTATGAGGAAACAATCAAGAAGACCAACATTGAAGCCGCTGCTGAGGCAGCCCGACAGATCAGACTGCGTGACCTTTCCGGGGTTATCATCATCGATTTCATCGACATGGTGAATGAAGCCAACAAGCAGGAAGTGCTTGAAACACTACGCAAAGGGCTCAAGCGCGACCGCGCCAAAAACAAGGTCTACAACTTCACCGAACTTGGCCTGGTTGAGGTTACCCGCAAACGCATGCGCTCAACCCTCATCGCCAAGCTTTCCGATCCCTGCCCCACCTGTAACGGCAGCGGGCGCATCGTTTCCAAGGATACAATGCTGATGCGCATACATCGCTGGCTGAGACGTTCGGACTACTTCATCCGCAATAAGAAGTTCCGCGTCATGGTGCATCCGGAACTGCTGGAACACATTAAGTCCAACAGTTCCTACTTCAGCGCATACAAGGACCAGATGGACATACAGGCCGATCCTGAGATGCGCACAGACCAGTTCAAAGTGTTCAAGCTGCCCGGCCTCGAGGATATCACATCCAAATTCAGTTGAGCCATGTAGCAAACTGAACTCCATTTCCCAAGACAGTTTCCGAGTTCCGGCCACAGGTTGGAACGCGGATTCATTTGAAGACGATCAGATGCCGTTAAGCCCATGCCAGACAGGCCATTGCCCAGCCGAAAAAGGGCTGAATGACCTCTGTGGGAAAGATGCTAAAAATGGCTCTATTTCAATCTGGGTAGGTTAACCCGAAGGGCTGCATACGATTGTGGAGGTGGCGACTCAGCGGAAGAGTGAAGCGATGCTGTCTGGCCGTTAACGCCCATTTCCAGATCCCTGAAGCGCCTCCCGCCAAATGCCCGCATTTGATGCGAGGATTTTGCGAGAGGCGTGGGAGTGGGATGAACTAGAGCGCTAACGGCGAGACCGGCAGGACATTACAGTGGGTCAGTTGATTATCGCAATTTTACCGCGCGCGGTCTTTCCATCCATCTCCACCACATAGAAATACACTCCGGAAGCCACTTTCCTTCCATCGTTGTTTTTCAGGTCCCAACTCCAGTCAACGTTGTTCACCACAGGATCGAAGGGTCCGATGGCGGCGGTGCGCACCAGGTTTCCGGAGCTGTCGTAGATGCGGAGGTTGCCGGTTTTGCCGGAAGGGAAGTTGATGATGCTGCACTGTTTGTCGCCTGGGCGGACGGGATTGGGATACGCCACCAAGTGTTTGAGGTCGTGGTTGTTAACCAGATAGAAGCGGGCGACGTTGTTTTGGGGTGAGATGAGGTTTCCGGCCAGGTCGCGGAGGTTGTTGACGGTGATTTTGTAAGCCGAGGAGCCGTACCGCACTGTATGAGCCAGATGAACCAGCACCGCGTCGTCCTCGTGGGCAACGCTCACGATTGAGTTGTCGGGGTCGTTGGAATGGTTGTGAAGGATGTAGTTGCCGATGATTTCCGGATTTGGGTTCAGCGGGGCGATGGATTCGGTGAATTGTATCCGCACGGTCTGCTGGTCCTCCAGAACAAGGGCTTCCACCACACCGGGGGCCACGGTATCCTGCTGCCAGCTGAAAGTGAATTGGGTTTGGTCAAGCGGGATGTTTTGGGCGCTGATGATGTTGCTGAGGGTGAGGGTGAAATCCTCTTCGATGGCCGGGAACTGGCTGTTGAAGAAAAGCTGGGCGCCATAATGGGTGGCGGTGCTGTTCACGGAGGATGGACGGCCCATGTTGTGGCTCACGTGGTAGAGGCTGGGGTTTAGGATTTGGCCCGACATGGGCTGGTCAAAGCTGATCAACAGCGTGTTCGAACCGGTCATGGTGACGCTTTTCACCTGGGGCGTTTCATAGGGTACAACGTCCTTCCAGACGGTGGGGATGCTCTCCATGGGCGAGTAGGCTGGGTCACAGGCGGTTACGGCGTAGCTGTATCTGGTCCCCGTCTCCACTTGCAGGTCCATGTAAGAAACATCCGAAACATCGTCCAAAACAATGGTCTGACCATCCTCATCCCTGCGGTAGAGGCGATAAAACTGCGCCCCGTTGTCTATCCAAGAGAGCTGGACAGTGTTGCCGTCCAATGCCTGGGCCTGGAAATTGGCAGGTGTGCCGGGTCCGGTGAAAGGGTCTTCGGAAGTCCATTCCACAAAGATAACGGAATCCGGTTGCACCTCGTAATTGGTCAGGAAATAGGAGCGGTTGTTGGCGTCTTTGTAAGCCATGAGCGCATAGTTGCGGAAACTTTTCCCGTAAAACTGGGGTTTGAATTTGCCTCCGTCATACTTCAGGGTGTAAAGGTTGGGGGCGATGGCGAGGATGATCTCGTCCTTTCCGTCGTTGTCCAGATCGTGGGCCAGGATGGCGCTTTGGGATGTAACTTCGTTGAACATGATGGAGCCCACGCTGGTGTAGTTGTTGTTGGAAACGTTTCGGAAGCCTTCAAAATACCAGAAGTTCTGGTTGGGGTCCAGATTGTCCTTGTAATATCCGCCGATAAAGAAATCCTGACGGCCGTTGCCGTCGAAGTCGCCGCTGGTGATGCTATAGGTGTTGCCGACCGGCATTCTGTGGCTCCAGGACAGTTCGTGCATATTGTCGTTCCGGATTTCGTAGATCATCACGTCGCCATCGGTATCGGCTGTGAGGATGTCAGGATAGTTGTCATTGTCAAAATTCTTTACAATGATGGTGGGAACGAAGGTATTGTAGAAGTCCGTTTCGGAATTGTTTTCGAGTTGGTTTTTTTTCTCGAAGGTGTTTCCGGAGCGCTTGTAAGCTTGGATAACTCGTTTGGTAGGCAGTATTTTCACCAGCAGGAGGCCTTCGACATTGTCACGTGAATACTTTGCGATCACACCTCCTGTGACTGAGGTTTCCTCCCAGAGCGGTAGGTTCGGATATGTGCTGGTGAGCTGGCTTTCCATCAGCACAGCGGTGTCGCCCTTGAGCATCAGTATTTCCTGGCCGATGTCGTTGGTATTGCCCGCGCTCAGAAGCCAGAAGGAATCGTTGAAGGAGTGCTTGAGCATATGTCCTCCGGCTTGAGGCTGATAGACGAAGACCCCGCCGTATCCTGTTTTGGGCAGGTCCATGGCAAGGTATTCCTTGTAGCCGTCTCCGTCGTAATCATAAAAGTGATTCAATGGGACTCGAGGTTCGCCGATTATTTGCCAATTGTAACCGTAACTGGGTATGATTTCATATCTGATGTCCAGAGCATCCTGCCAGACGGGGGAAAGGTATTCGATGTTGCAAACGTTGGTGGCTCTGATCTGAAAATCGATGGGGCCTTCCGGCAGTTGGGAGGGAATGGCCCAAACGTGGGTGCTGTCCAGCAAGGCGCCGTAAACGGTGTATAGTCCGCCGGCGGAATCGGTTATCAGCAGTTCGGTGCGCACATATTCATTGAACACGGCAGACACATAATAACGCAGGTTTTGGCCGTCATAGCGCTTGAAACCCATCACGGATTCTTCTCTCAGGATGGGAGGCGTGCGGTCGTAGATGAAGGTGCGGAAGTAGTTGAATTTCTGGCCCGAAACGCTTTCATACTGCACCCGGAGCGTGTATTTCCCCTCAGCGAAGGCCTCGGGGATGTCGAAATGTGCCAAAACGCCGTTTTGCACCTGCTGCTGATGGTGGGAAGGATAGTTTTGGTGGGTTTGCACATCATACCAGTCCAGAATCGTGGGCACCTCGGCATTGGTGTACATCACGCTGTAGCGGAAGAAATCGCTACCGGTCACCGTTCCGGTGATGTCCATGCTGCCTGTGATGCCTGTGTGGTCTAGAGGCTGGTCGATGTAAACCAAAGGAGGTTGGGTGTTTTCCAGCAGTTTTTTGGTGTTCAGCATCCCGTGTCCATAATAGATGTCAAAACCAGGTGCGCCAAGGTCGTCGGTTGAGGTGAGCAACCGGGCACGCACCTCATCCGGAGAAAGGTTTGGGTGCAAAGACAGCAGCAAGGCCGCTGCACCTGCCACAAAGGGTGAGGACATCGAGGTACCGCTTTGCAGGAAGTATTCTTCTCCCAAATCAGTTTTATAAGTGCTGAGCACCATTTCACCAGGGGCCACCAGGTCCAGATCCGGGCCATAGCTGGAGAAGCCGGCGATATTGCGGTTGCGGTTGACGGCTCCAACGGAGATCACATTTGAAAGTTTGGCCGGGTAGCTAAGCACAGGCCCAGGATCGTTGCCAGCGGAAGCCACGATGGTTACACCCTTGGAATGAGCATAATTGCAGGCATCGCCAATGATGGGTGAATAGTTTGGATCGCCCCAGCTCAGGTTTATCACGTTGCAGCCGTTGTCAGCGGCGTAAATAATTGCGGCTGCTGCGTCGTCATCCTGCAGGTAACCCTGGCCGGCGGTGGTGCGGAATCCAGCCCGGATCGGCATCAGCTTCACGTTCCAGCAAACGCCGCTTATACCGATGCCGTTGTTGCCCACCGCGCCGACGATTCCTGCCACGTGGGTTCCGTGGAAGTTTTCGTCTTCCACGTCATTATCCTGGTCAATATAGTCACCCACGGCGATATCTGAAAGCTCCGGGGCGTCGGAAAAGTCCCAGCCGCACCAGTCGTCGATGTAGCCATTGCCGTCATCGTCGATGCCGTTGTCGTGAAGACCCAGGGCTGGATCTTCGCCGGGGTTGATGTAGATGTTGGCTCTCAGGTCCGGATGGTTGATGAGGCAGCCTGAGTCGATTATCCCCACCACCACTTGGGAACTGCCGGTGGAGTAATTCCAGGCCTGGGGATTCGCCACCATGGTGTGGAATTGCTCTGAATACAGTGGGTCGTTGGGTTCGATGTGGAAAGTGGAAAGATAGTTCGGCTGTATGTATTCGATGCCCGGGAAGGTTGGAGTTTCTCCTCGCAGGGCTTCCCAGTCCGGCTCGGAGGCAAGATCCACCAGGAAGTATTTCGGTTGATGCATGCCCTTTAGGGGCTTCAGGCTCAAAGCGCCGTGGGCATCCAGCCAGGAATCAAACTCTGTAAGGCCGGTGCGGTTGGATTTGGGGTCCAGGGGCTGGCTGGTCTTCACGATCAGCTGTCCGGGCGTGATGTTCAAGGCTGGCAGCATGATAGCAGACAGCAGCAGTACCAGCAGGGTCAAGTGGCGTTTGGAATTCATATGGTCCGTTTAGAAATAGTAGCTGAGGCCCAGGGAATGTACATCGCTGAGTTGGCTGGAAAAAGAGGCCCAGCCGTAATCAATACCTATCCGTTTCCAGCGCAGGCCCAGACCGGCCGTGAGGTCTTCAGCGTCGTGGTTGATCTTGTAGCCGGCTCGCAGCAGGGCCAGGCCGAAGAGGTTGAACTCTGCGCTAACTGCTCCTTTCCAGTTTTCGTCGATGGCCTTGATCCCGCTAAGTTCAAACTCCAGGGAGTTTTCACCCAGTTCAATTTTCTTGCTGAGGTCCATTTCCAGGCTGATGGGAAATAAGGTTCGTTCCTCGTTCATTGCGGAAGAAAAGCCCAGATTACGCACTGCCAGATTGAATTTGGTGTTCTGCAGGGGTGTTAGCCAGGTGAAGCCAAGGTCGCTGTGGATGCCATAACTGGAATCGGTGTTCAGCTTTTCGTAGGTGATCCCAGCGTTTATCCCAGCGTAGAGCGAAGGCGTGACCCGCAAGGCGTAGTTGCCCATCAGGTCAACATTCAAAGGTGAATAACTGCCGATGAGTTCGCCGTTTTCATCACGGATCTCCAGAACGCCGTAATCCAGGGTGCGCAGGGCTAGCCCAAAATGGGTTTTACGGTCGGAAACGGAGTAGTAGATGTTGTTGGCGGCTGTGTCTTCCAGCCAGCGCACATGGCTCGCGCCCAGGGCACGGTGGCTGCTGAGGGCCGAAGCTGAGGGCTGGCGCAGGAACGCCGCAAGGTCGCTTCCGCTGCCGATACCACGTCCAGCCAGGCTCATGGCTATAGGATTGCTGCTAATGTCCAGAAACTGGTAGCCATATTCACCAGCGTGGATATTGATCCCAGCCGGCAGCACGGATAGAGCGGCCAGCGCCACAATTATTATCAGGAGTAGCTTTTTCATCATTTTTGCTCCGTTACTTTTCCACCGCGAATTTAATGCTGCGGGAGTCCCGGTCACCCGAAACCACGCAGATGTAAACACCGCTGCGTAGACGGTCCGCGGGGAGGTTGATCACATCACGGTTGCGCAGCCAGGCTTTGGCGGTGCTGGACTGACGGAAGATCAGGCTTCCGTTGATATCGAAGATTTTCACTTCCAGGGCGGTGTCGCGGCTGGTCATGACATTCAGAGTTAATTTTTGTTCGTGGATGGACTTGAGGGGGTTGGGATAGATGTAGAATTCTCCGGGCACGAAGAGTTCTGTAGTTTGGTACTGGTTTGGGAAATTATTGCTATCGCGGCTGGCCTGGCGGAGCAGAGAGCCGAATTCAGCGGTCCATCCGGATTGGAGGTCTGCCATGACAGCTTCAGGCAGGGCTTGGCGGTAGATGAAGCCGTTATCGGAAGCCAACCAGGCATATACAAGGCCGTCTGAACCAGCGGCGATGAGGGGCAGGTTGCGGTTGCGTTGTCCGAAGGAAACAGGGTAACCGGGTTTAGGGCGAAAACTGTTGTCCCAGCAATTTAGCTGGTTGAAGCCAAAAGAGCCAAGGAGTTCCTTTTTTCCGTCGTGATCAATGTCCACGGCCAGAACTCCAGAACTGAAAGCCAGGTAATCCGAAGCCGCCAGGTTCAGTGAAGCCGGACTCATCCGCGAACCGGAGTAGTCGATGACGGCGACGCCCCGGTCTGAAGAAATGATGAGGTCCAGAGTGCCGTTCTTATCCCAGTCCTCTATGCTCAGCGGCGCGGTGGAGCGCATGTCATGAACATAGGGAAATCCGGGCAGGATGTTTTTGTCGGAGTCAAACACATAGATGGAATTGAGGCACTGAACTATCACCTTGCCCTGGCTGGAAGGATTCTGCGGCCGTAGGGGAGCCACGAAAACCGCCACCAGGGTGGAATCCAGAGGCACGTCCAGAAGAAGACATTCCGCAAACATGGGGTTATTCGGGTCCAGTTTCCAAACGCAGAACATTCCTTCCTGACGGGAGGGGATGTAAAGCCGGTCGCGGAACCAGGCCATGTTGGCCAGGATTGGATACTCGAATTCGCGCAGGGTCTGAACTTCGCTTGTCTCTGGGTCGTGGCTGAACAGCGTGCCTCGCTGTCCAGGGAGGTTGCTGTTCAAGGCCATATACAACGATTCGCCCGTGCTGAGGGGATGGGTGGCCCAAGACATGTTCTCAAATGTGTGAATATATTCGCTGCCAGCAGAGTCCAGGCGGTAGAGCCGGGCTTGATTTTCCTCCTGCATGGGAAAATAGAATTCGCTGCCGGTCCAGACATAGGTGTGTTCCATTGGCTGACCGCAGATCGGATATTCTGGCAGGGGCAGTTCGTCTTTCCAGATGTGGATCTGGCCGTCAGGTTGGGGATAGACCAGTTCTGTGTTGCCGTCGCCGTCGAAATCCACTGCGCAGGCGTTGATGTTGTTCTCTCCGCTGAACCCGGTGGAAAGCCTCCAGCCAAACCTTACCGAGAAGGTCATATTATTGCCGCTGGCGCTGATGTCATGGATTTCCACAGGGACGCCGCCATAGTAGCTTTCAGCGGTGGGTAGGGAGAGAATCCCGTTGTGTAATTGCTTCCCGAAATAATCGTTGTTGCCGGCGCGGAAACTGTCATAAGGGCTGCCGTATTTGTATTGGTCGGCTGCCGATATATCCAGATGCTGGATGCCGTCGGCTTCCTCAAGGTCGATGCCTTTGTGTTGGGAGTAGGCGTTGATGGTGTTGTAGTCAAAATTGGCGGTGAAGTTCTGGGCGATCACATTTTCGTCGATGTGCCAGATCAACAGCCCGGAACCATCCACTGGCACGGGCATTCCGGCAGGGACGGGCCCGCCCAGACCGGGCAGCATGAAATCCCACTCGCTGCCTTTATAGCGGTTCTCCATGAAATTGAAGAAAGGCAGTTCGGGGAAGTTTTCATAGTAGTCCTGCTCGCCGGGGGGTAGGAGAACGAAGCTATAGCTGGGCAGATTGTTGTAGGGATTAAGGCTGCCGTCGGGATTTTGCTGTCGGTTTTCCACCAGGAAATACTCTCTGTCCGAGATGGGGATTTTATAAACCCGGTCGTTAACAGGCATATGGTTCAGAAAGTGCGATATGGAGAGGTTTTCAGTTGTTTCCGTGACGGTGATGGGTGTTTCCCAACCAAGAAAAGTGCGGCACCAGGCACTCACTTGTGCCGGAACGTAGCCGCTGGCGTTCCAAATCCCAGTTCCCATCAGGCCCCAGTTGCCGATGCCCTGCGAAGCTCCGTTGCTGGAATCGTTGTCATACAGGCTGGGCAGGCCCAGGATGTGGCCAAACTGGTGGGCAAGAACGCCGTAGATGCTGAAGAGGTAAACCTCTGCATTTTCTTCGTTCTCGCCGGGGAAATAGTCCTGATACTCATGTTCCGGAACGATCACGATATTGGTAAGGTAGGTCCCGTCCACCGGATAGCCCTGATAAGCATCGTTATCCTCGTCAAACCAAAGCTGCAGCCGTCTGCGGGTGAGGAAGGTTGACCAGATCTCATCCTGCCGTTCGCCGTTGATGTCTGATTCCTGGCCCGCGCCCGCGTGGAACACTATCACACCGCCATACTGGCTGAAATCGATCTCCGGATCAGCCATCTGGATCAATTCCCGGGTGAAATCCTTCAAACCTGCGTCGGTGGTGTCGGCGACGTCATGGCCGTAATGGGCTAGCGGTTTGGACAGGGTAAAAACATTGGGATGGAGTGTGTAACTCAGTTGATAGGCGCCGTGGGAGGCATCAGCGAAAAAGTCTCCCAAATGCAGCATCCAGCGGTCAAAAAACACTTCGTCATGGGCCAAATTGTCCGGATACTGGGGGGTGCTGATAAACTTTACATCGCTGAACTGGACCCTCAGCACCAGAATGTTGTTGGGAAGTGTTCTGTGCGTTTCCACTTCCCTTAGAGAGCCTAAACCGGGAACTTCCAGCCGGGTTGGTTCAAAGCCGGAAGGAATATGTTCGTGGAGCGGATGGGGAGGCACCATCGCGTTCAGCAGACCCGCCAGCGCGAGCGCTGCGATTAGGCACAAGGCCAGTTTCGATCTTGAAAGCATTAACAAGCTCTCCCTGACTGCAAGATTTTTAAATAAATAAACCCATTTCGCCACGCTCGGCGCTATACAAAAACACTAAAACCCACTAATCCGCCCCGCCAAAGCCTGTCAATAAAAAAACCCGCCTTTCCGGAGCATTGATGCCGGACCGGGACGGGTCCATACTGTGGCGACATCCCTTTGGCTGTTATCTTACAAGGTTTTACCAGCCAGAAAATCCGCCTCGTTGCATTTGCAGAGTTTGGCAAATCCGTAACGCGGGGCCCAGCCCTCGCTGCCTCTTTTGCGGTTTAAAATCATCTTGACCATCTTGACTTCGGTATTGCAGACCGGGCAGATCGTTTTTCCTTCGTCGGATAGCTCGTGAGCCACTTTGGCGGCAAAGGTTTTTACTTTTCCCATTATTTCCTCTTTCGCGCCAGTTGGCGCTTATCTAAATATTAATTCGCTCTTTCCAAGTATTCGCCGCTGCGGGTGTCGATCTTAACCTTGTCCCCTGTTTCTACAAAGAAGGGAACGATGAGTCTCAGCCCGGTTTCGGTGTAGGCGGTCTTTCCACTGCCAGAGGCGGTGTTGCCTTTGACGTTTGGTTCGCATTCGGCGATGGTTTGCACCACCGTCACGGGAAGCTCGATACCCAGGATTTCTCCATCGGGGGCAAACAGGATGGTGAGTTCCATGTTTTCCATCACCAGCTTGTCCATATCGCCGATCACATGTGCGTCAACGGGAAGCTGTTCATAGGTTTCGGTATCCATCATCACGTAGAATTCGCCGTCGCGGTAAAGATATTCCATCTTGCGGCGTTCCACGCGCACTTCGTTGAAGTTGTCGCTGTCGCGCCAAGTATTGTCCACAACCTTGCCTGTGCGGACGTTTTTAAGCTTGCTGCGCATGAACGCCGGGCCTTTGCCCGGCTTAACGTGCAAAAATTCGACCACTTCCCAGAGGTCGTCCTTGAATTCTATGATCATCCCGTTGCGGATATCGGACATGGTTGCCATAGCGGTTTGTTCCTTAAAGATTTATCTCAGAAGAGCCAAAAAATTCAGTCTCCACTTTTTGGCAAGGATTTTCTTGCGCGGATTTCCGCTTGACAGGAAGGGCGCTTCTCCGTCTTAGTGCACATGACACTTAAAATACTCACCCACAAAGGATAGACTATGCCAGTAACGCTCACAGAAGTTAAGACCCGCCGTGATATGAAGCGCTTCGTTTACCTGCCTGAAGTGATCAACGCCGGCCGCCCAGGATGGGTGCCGCCCCTTTACGACGACGATAAAGCCGTGCTCAACCCCAAGAAAAACCCTGCCCTAAGCTATTGCGACACCGTGTATATGCTGGCTTGGAAGGATGGCAAATGCGTGGGCCGCGTGGCTCCCATCATCAACCACAAATACAACGATTACGCAAAAGTGAAAACCGGACGCTTCGGCTGGTTTGATGCCATCGATGACCTCGAAGTGGTGAAGGCACTGGTGGACTTCGCGGAAAAATGGCTGAAAGAACGCGGAATGACCAGGATTGTGGGCCCCATGGGCTTCACAGAGGAAGATCCAGAGGGCTTCATATTCATGGGCTATCACGAAAACCCCACCCTGGCCTGCTACCAGAACACCCCCATTATAAATGAATACATGGAGAAACTGGGATACGGCAAGGAAATTGACTGGTTCGTTTACAAACTGGACATGATAAAGGCCATGAGCCCGCTGTATAAAAAGTTGTTCGAGCGCGCCAGCCGCAGCAGTCTCTTCCGACTGAAGGAATTCAAATCCAAAAAAGAGATCAATGCCTATATCCGGCCCGTCATCAGGCTCATGAACGAATGTTTTGTGGACATCTATGGTTATTCCCCCCTCAGCGATGAGGATGTGGAACACCTGGCCAAGCGTTATATGCCCCTGCTCGAACCCCGTTTCATCAAGGTGGTGGAAACCCCTGAAAAAGAAGTTATTGGCTTCATGGTCTCCATCCCCAATTTTTCGCCTGGGATTGTGAAAGCCCGCGGACGCCTTTTCCCCTTCGGCTTTATACACATCTTGAACGCCGCTAAAACAACCACCCAATTGGACAACTACCTCGGAGCCGTGAAAGCCGAATACCGCGGCAAGGGCGTGGACATCCTGATGGGCTATGCCCAAATGAAAACCGCTGTCGACGCAGGCTTCAAGATCATGGACAGCCACCATGAAATGGAGGATAATATTCCCATGCGCGCCGAAATGGAGCGCTCAGGCGGGGAAATTTACAAGAAATTCCGCCTCTATTCCAAGGATCTTTAACGCTCGGTCCTTAGCCCCATCCAATAAGCCCCTTGCCTGCCTCCCGCATGATACTCGCATCAAATGCGGGCATTATGCTGGAGGCTTGGCATTGGCATATCACAGACGGCTAAGCAGGGGTTAGGTGAGGGCTGGCGTCGAGCGAGGAACGAGCTTCGACACCAGCAAAGAATGAACGCTTCGACATATCCTATCCTCCACTCCATCAGATTGTTCCTGTCGTCCATGCTCATTTAGTTCGCTGTACGCTAGGGTGGTGTTAATATCGGATACAGGATAAGGAACAACCCTTTTCCATCAAACCAGTAGAGGCATCCGACATGAAAAAACCCCGCCGAAGCGGGGTAATCAACTCATAATAAGGTATTGGGTTACGGTTATTCCTCAATTTCCAAAACGGCATTGCCTTCCAGAGAATCGATCATGAACTGGGCCGATTCGTTAAGCTCGCCGCTGGGGTATTTTTTCAGGAAGTCCTTGAAGAGCTGGAGGGCTTGGGCTTCGTCCTTGAGTTCTTCTGCGATGAGGAAAGCCTTCATAAAGGAGGCGCGGTAGTCGTCTGCGCCGTTGGGGAAGTTCGTGATGATTTGGTTGTAGAAGGAGATGGCATCTTTGAAATTGCGCTGGCGGGCGGAGTTGTCGGCCATGGAGAAAAGATCTTCGGCTTTCAGCTCAAGCCTGATCTTTTCCGGATATTTCACCATCTGGAATTCCTCGTAAAGCTGCTGGGTAACCGTTTCCTGCTGAGTGCTCTGGCGCTGGTTCTTGAGCATCCCGTAGATGCGGGGTTCCAGTTCCGTGAAGCTCTGCGCGGTGGTCGGGGTTTCCTCCAGGGTGCGGAAGAAAAGGATGTCGCCGCTGGCGGCTGTGAAGACGGGGCTGATATAGCCGACGGGGTTGTCCCAGACCATGTCGCAGAAATCCTTGTCGGGTCCGACGCCGGTGATGATGCCGTTGTTGTAGATGTTTTGCAGCACCCTGAGCTGGGGTTTGACTGATTTATCGGCGATCAGCTTGTCAATGCGGGTTTGGTCATTGAACCCGACGTAGAGGTCATATTTGCTGCGCGCGGCTTCAGCTTCATCGGCATCGGTGAACCAGAGGACCTCTATCTTGCGGTGGGGAGGGGTGCTGTAATCGTCGATGTGTTCGTCGTAATAAGCCCTCGCTTCCTCGCTGGTGATCTGGATGGCGTCCACGACGAGCTGGCGGAAGGCTCTGTTCAGGATGTAATAGCGCTTCATCTGTTCAAATTCTGGATTTTCCTTGAGGTTTTGGCTGTAGTCTTGAGCCTTGGCATCAGCGTAAAGCAGGCTGCGGACGAGTTCCTGGTCCAGCAGTTGCCTGGCGGCTTCGCCCTTGCTGAAGAAGAGCTGTTCCTGCGGTGAGAGCTGGGCATAGCGGTCAAGCAGAACGGCCACGGTGATGTTCAAATCCGGATTTGAGGATGAGATGAGGTTGAGGTCCATTATCTCTTCGTTCTTGGCACGGTCCTTGAGGTCGATTTCGTCAACTCTGGTGGTGTCCACCGCAACCGCGTATTTTGCTTTGAGCCGGTCGGTCAGGTCGTTGAGGATCCTGGTTTCCACACCTGGGCGGGCGCGCTGCTCAAGCTCGGGCATTACTTCATCAAAAGGTTTCTGGCGTCCGGCTTTGTAATCCACAGTTTGGAAGAGATGCCAGCCGGAGTTGGTTTTGAAGGGGCCGTTTATCGCGGTGGGATCGGGCTGTGAATCGGCGATGTGTTTTTCCAGCTCCAAGTCGTTGCCCACACCGGGGATGTTGCCGTTGAGGCGGATGTTTTTGATAACTCCCTTGATTCCTTTGGCATAGGTATTGATGTTGTACGCGTTCGAAACCTCCCCGAAGCTTTTCCCTGCCTGAAGTTCGGCGATTGCGGCCAGGGCGTCGGCCTCATCTTTGGTTTGGATGTAGTTGAGGGTTATATTGGGAAATTCGTAGAAAGCCTGTTTATTGTCATCGTAGTATCTCTGTTTATCGGCTTGGGTGACGATCACGAGATCGCTGACATTACGTTTGTAGTATTCCTGGATATAGAACTGGCGGGTTCCGGCTTCGATGAGTTTCATGACATCGGGGTCCTTGTCCACCCCAAGCTGGATGGCTTTGGCCATAAAGGCCTCTTCCATGGCCATAATGTCCAGCACCTGGATTTGCCCATCCACCGTACGGTAGCGGCCCTGCTGGTTCACCGGCAGGTGGGAGATTTTGGTATCCAGGTCTTTGCGGGTGATGACACCTCCGTTCCATTCGGCAAGGACGTCAGCGTCATTGAGCCGGTTCTGGTTTTTAAGTTCTGTGGGAGCGGTTTCATCCGCGAAACAGGTTGCCATTCCCACAGCTACAATAATGGCGATTGATAGCCAACGTGATATATTCATGTTTGTCTCCTTAGGTAATCTGAGAGAATTTGAGGCAAATGCAAAAAAAAGATTGGACAAGAATGCGTCAAGATATTTATTGGCATCTCTGGATTGATGAAATTTTCCAGAGAATTGGCACGCATTGTGCAAGCCATAAAAGAACCTGAAAAAAAGTTCCGCAAGGAGGAAATACGAATGCTCAGGAAACTGAAAAACCAGAAGGGTTTTACCCTGATCGAAGTTCTTGTGGTGGTGATTATTGTCGCCATCCTTGCAGCCCTGGCTGTTCCGATCTATATGCGTCACGTGGAAAAATCCCGTTCCGCTGAAGCTCAAACCGCCATCGGCGCCATCCGCAACACTTATAAGATTTACAGCCAAACCTACGGCAGCACTCAGGACTATACCATCGAGAAAGCCCTGAAAGAAACCAACCTCGACGGAAGCACCAGCCGGTATTGGAAATTCGAAGTCACCGGCAACCCGCCCAAGAAATTCATCGCCACCTCCACGGAAGAATTCCCCGGCGGACCTGACAAACAGGTGTGGTTCGACGTTGAAGAAGGCAAATTCCACGGTTATGGCGTAGACCAGTTCACTGACCCGGACACGGAGGGAGTGGAAGCCGACACCGATTAATCTGGAGGAAACAAGTTGACTATCCACGAATTGTTACGCTTCACGGCGGAAGCGGGAGCTTCGGACCTCCACATCGCGGCTGGCGCACACCCCATGGTGCGTGTTAACGGCCGGATGAAAAGGCTGAATCTGCCCATCCTGTCAGCGGAAGAGGTAAAGACCCTGGTTTTCGGTGTGATGAACGAAGTCCAGCAAGAGATGTTCAAGGAAAACCTTGAGATCGACTTTTCCACCAAACTGAGCAACGACGTGCGCTTCCGAGTGAACGCATTCCATCAGATCAACGGGGTCTCATGCGCTTTCCGCGTGATCCCAAACGAAATCAAAAGCTATGAGGAACTGCATCTTCCTGACATTCTGAAAAAGCTTACCCACAAGGAAAAGGGACTGATCCTGGTGACCGGCCCCACCGGCAGCGGCAAATCCACCACCCTGGCTACGATGATCGACACGATCAACGACAACCGCTATTGCCACATCATCACGGTGGAAGACCCCATCGAATTTGTGCACAAGAGCAAGAACAGCCTGATCAACCAGCGCGAGCTGGGACACGATACCAAGAGTTTCACGGCAGCGCTGAGAAGCGCTCTGCGCGAGGACCCGGACGTGATCCTGGTGGGCGAAATGCGCGATTTGGAAACGGTGTCCCTGGCTTTGACAGCCGCAGAAACCGGCCACCTGGTTTTTGCCACCCTGCACACCGGAAGCTGCACCAAGTCGATCGACCGCATCATCGACATGTTTCCCAAAGAGCAGCAGCAACAGGTGCGCTCGATGCTCTCCGAATCGCTGGAAGCCGTGCTCTCACAAACTTTGCTGCCCACCAAGGACGGCAAAGGCCGCGTTCCCGCCCTGGAGATCATGGTGGCCAACGCTGCGGTGCGTAACCTGATCCGTGAGGAAAAGACCTACCAGATCCCCTCCATTATTCAGGCCAGCACCAAGGAAGGCATGCAGACTCGCGACCAGTCTCTATACAACCTGGTGATGAACAACCTTGTGGAAAGGACCATTGCGGAAGAATTCGCTGACAATCCCAAGCAGTTTGCCTCTGGCGCGGGATTTAACTGATGAATGAATATAATAAGATGAATAAGGTGAAGCCGCTTGGCCTGCTAAGCAGACAAAGCGGCATCACCATTTTGGAGACCATGGCGGTGATGACAGTGGTGGTCGTGACTGTCCTCGCCATATATATCGGCGTGGTTTACGCGGAGCGGCAGCTTCTCACAAACTACCGCGACCGGGTTGCCACCCTGCTCATAACCGGTGAACTTGAGATGGAATATTACCGCCATACCCGCAGCAAACCTTTCGAGCTGCAGTTGAACAAGCAGTATATCCTCGATGACACAAACCCGGAACACGTTCTGTGTGGAAACATGACGGTCACGACGCGCAACGCCCAGGAGACGTCCAACGAGCAGCTTCTGAACTACATACAGCTGGAAGCTACCTTCAGATGGATCGATCCCGGCTCGAAGAAAGAACGCCATATCCGGATGCGGGAAGACTATTTCCTCTGATGAATACCAAACGAACCTTCGCAAACTCCATCTTGGGCCGCCAACGCGGTGTCACCCTGGCCGAACTGGTCGTTGTGATGGCCATCTCTGTTATTCTTATATTTGCGGCAGCCTTGGGAATCGGCACCTTTTTCAGAAAATACCGGGAACTCACTGCTTGGGCTGAACTGCAAAAGGACGCCCTGGACTGCCTGAACCTAATTAAAAACGGAGTTCCGGTGGGCAATGCCCAGGACATGGAATACTACGGGGTGGCAAATGCCCTGAACATGCGCCTCTTAAACACCACCACCAACTCCAGCACAGACCTGCGCATCATCCCACCCACAGACAAAGGCCTGGAAACGCTCGACTACGCGCAATTCTATCTGTATGATGGTGCTGTGCGCTGCAGATATGTGCACCGGGGAGTGCAGGTTGCCTCACCGCTGTACATCTTTCCTAAAAAGGAAAACTTGGACGAGATGATCGTGGACAAATTCCTGTTCACAAAAGTCAATCCAGACCAGGATGTGCTCGTCTTGCAGGTGGAACTGCACGCGAGGGTGAAGACCGGAGCTAATAGGTACCGTTCTGTGAAATTCACGACCAAGATGGCTAAGAAATGAGGAAGCAAAAGCCCCTGAAAGGGAGATTCCATGTTTAAAATGTTCAAGCGACCCAGCGGCAACGTGGCTATTGCCATGCTTCTGGCGGTTGTGGGCGTGATGTCTGGTTTCACCCTGTCCAGCCTGGCCATGCGCGATGTGGTTGCCTTCCAGTATGATTTTGAGGGTTTCCAAGGCATTATCTTGCTGCGCAGCGAGGCATATCGCGGGCAGAAGATCGCGCAGAAAATGGGTACTGTGCTCATCCCCGTGCGCACTTCCGAGCGCAGCGTGGAGATCACAAACTCGGCGATGCGCAAGACATTCAAAATCCAGTCCCTACTTACCAAGGGAGGGTTGAGTTTTATTACAGATGATGATGTGGTTATGGGCGACCAGGCTCAGCAAACCCAGGTGAAATCGTTGGTCCGCTCCAAATCAGGGATAGGGCAAACAGCGATGCTGAACCCCAAATATTCCATGGTCCGCAAATACGGCATCTATACCCTGGAAACCGAGACCTTTGCCAAATTCATGTATTTTACTGACACCGACGAATCGCCCAACGCCACCAACGTCTATTTCCACGGTCCGGACGTCCTCCACGGCCGAGTTCACAGCAACACGAACATCTGGATCAAAAAAACCAGCGGAGGCATAAACAACGGCTGGCCAACTTTCTACGGCTGGGTTTCCACCCACGGCGAGGTTATTTCATTTTCCGGCTCCTATTCTGAAACAGAGGTTTTCCAGGGCGGCCTCTCCGAAGGGTATGCCTACACCGTTTTCCCGGATGAGGCCTCCAGCATCCGCCGCAGAAACAACGTTGTGGGCCCTCAATATAATAATCCAAACGTTATTATGTACGTGGATGTGGACGGCGCCGGCTATGCAGCTTATATGGGCGAAGTTATGGAACCCTATCAACAAATCACGCCTGTGTACAATCCCTATCCTCCTGAAAACCCTGCCACATTTTTGTATAATAACCAATATACCGTGCGGGACACCGTCTGGTCTTTTTTCCACAACGGCACAGCCATGAACACATCCAAGTGGGTGAACAACAAACTCTGGATTAAGGGAAACTTTGGTACATACCAGACTTGGGGATGTGGCGACACCCTCTTTCTGCTGGATGACATCACGCTGATGAACACGGCTGTGGGCACCGACCCCATAGGCAACCGCACCGATGTGGTTGGCTTGGTCTCCGAGAAATCGATCGTGATCAAATACGGGTACCGTGACCCGATCGACTCCACGCGCGTGCATGGGACTTCCGGTCCAGACACCGGTAATGGCGGCATCTGGATCTACGCGGCCATGGCCGCATTGGGTGATGACGGACCCGACAACTCACACGGCGATGGGGTTTTTACCTTTGAGTACCAGCATCCGCATCCCTCCGTGCCGGATGTTACGGTGAACAACGTAACCTACACCAGAATCGACCTGCATCGCTACCGCTTCCCCCACCGTCCCGGGCAGCTTTGGGCCTCCACGGGACCTGGAAACCGCAACCTGAGGATCGACTATCCCTGGTACAATCCCCTCTGGCCTGAGCGCACACCCTACCTGGAACGAGGCTATATCAACGTTTACGGTTCCATTTCCCAGCGCCGCAGGGGATTCGTGCACCGCAGTTATTACGATGAGGAATGGCCTTCGAACAACAACTGGGACCAGCCCATCGATTACTGCGGCCCCACTAGCTTGCCAATGGCGGTGCAGCACAACGATCCCGTTTTCGGGTTTACCCTCACGAACATCAACTTCCCCGGGGCTTCGGGAACAGGCACTGGCTATAAAAAGAACTATTATTACGACAACAGGTTTTACCGGATTTCGCCGATAGATTTTCCGGAAGTCAACCGCAAAGACGAGACTCCTTTTGCCGCGGTGAACTGGGTTATCAAGCGCCCGCCGGAATACCTGTGATACTTATATATTAAACGTCAGAGATAAGAGGAACGATGAAGAAAGCGAAAACGACCAAGATCAAAGAATCGGTCGGAATCGACATAGGCAGCCATAGCGTCAAGGCGGTGCATCTGAAAAAGCTGCACGAAGGCTTCAGGCTGCTAAACTGCGAAATCCGGCCAACCGTCCCGATTGGTGTGGAATACGTGCCCAGCGATCTTCGCCCCGATCGCTTCGCCCCGGTGATCGTCGAGATCATGAAAGCCATGCACATCAATCCCAAAAAGATCCAGCATCTGGTTACCTCTGTGGGAGGGGACAACACCAGCATCAAGCAGATCAAGACCATCTTTCTGCCTGATGACGAACTGGAATCCGCCCTGTTCTTCGAAGCGAAGAAACACATTCCCATCAGCGGCACGGACATGGTCCTGGATTTCCAGGTGATCGATGTTGAGGAGAAAACGAACAACATGAACATCCTCCTGGCCGCCACCTCCAAGGAACTGCTGAACGAGCACACCAACACCCTGGTCACAGCCGGCCTGAATCCCAACATTGTGGATATCGACTCCCTGGCAGTGGCCAACAGCTTTGCCCTCAACGCCTTTGTAGAGGAAGGGGTGTATGTGTTGCTGAATCTGGGGGCGCACCGTACGAACATGGTGATCTGGGGGCCTGATTCCAGGCTGTTTGCCCGCGACATCCCCTTTGGGGGCTATAATTTCACCCGGGACATCATGCGCAAGCGTCAGATGGAGTGGGAGGAGGCCGAGAACTACAAGCTGGAATTCGGCCTTATGGACGATCCCGGCGCGGTCAGCAAGCAAACCATCAGCATGCTGGACATATCGGAAAAATCTACCGAAGACGTGATCGTGGAAGAACTGCGCCGTTCGCTCCGTTTCTACGTCAAGGAAGCAGGCAACAGCGACTTTCGCAAGCTTTACCTTATGGGCGGAACAGCCAAGCTTAAAGGCCTCCGCGAATACATTGAGGAAAGAGTGAGCGTTCCCACGGACATTTTCATGCCCTTCATCAATGTGGAAATGCCGGAGAAATTCGCAGATAAAAAGGATCCGCAGCTGGCCCTGGCCATAGGCCTGGCTATGCGGCAGGAATAGGTACGTGAGTATGACACCAAACTTTTTCTTCAAGATCAACCTGAACAAATACGGCGAGATCAAGCTCCAGACCGAGCGGGAAAACAAAGCCTTCCGCAATGCCGTCATTGGCTTTCTGCTGGGTGCGCTGGTCATGTTCGCCGGGCTCCTTTATCTGAATAACAACCTCAAAAGGAAAGTTAAAAACCGCAAGGCCTACTATACCAAGATCGATTCCCAACTAAGCGAGTATGAGACCAGCGGTGAGTACCTCTCGGTGAATGATGTCACCAGATTGGCTGAAACCTTCAACGACCGCATTTTCTGGACCAAGAAGCTGGAAGCCCTCAGCCAGGAGATCGACAAGCAACTGGCTGTGCGTAAGTTCCAGTTCAGCAACGGTGTGCTCACCCTAAACGGGATTATCGAAGTGGACAAGCGCATTCAGGAAGGCGATGTTACATTCGATTTCGTCCAGCGCCTGAAGGCCAACCCTGAGATCAGCAACGACTTTCCCGAGATCAAATCCGGCTCTAAAAATCGCCAGATTGCCAAGGACACCGAGATTTTGGAATTCCTCATCGAATGTTACAGCCGCAATTCCTCGGAACTGAGCCGGAAGGCGGTGCAATAATGAAAGAAAAATATACTGTCTTCATCTTGGGAATGGTCCTGATCTCTGTACTGTTTTTCATGCTGGCCGGTAATTCCCTGAGAAAGAATCTCGGCGAGATCGAAAACTATGACAAGAAGATCAAGACCACCTTGGAAAAACTGAACAGCGCCATGATCATGGACCAGCAGCTCAGCCAGTTCCGTGAGATCCTTGACAACAGCCTTACCACTGAAAAAAAGTTCTCGGTTGATGAGCTCAACAACTTCCAGCGTGGGATCGAAATGCTGCGCGACCAAAACCAGTTGAAGCTGATCAAAATCTCAGATTCCAACAAGTTCACTCAGGTCGGGATGCTCGAAACCACATACACGATTGAACTTCAAGGCACTTTCCGTCAGATGGGGCAATTCATCTCTGAGCTCGAAGCCCAAAACCACATCATCAAGATCCAGTATCTTGATGTATCTCCGCTGCAGACTACTGAGAAAAGCCAGGCAACTGACGGCTCCGCCAACATCTACCGGATCACCATGGAAATGTCGATTTTGAAGGTTAAAAAGGAGGTTTAGGCATGCAATTCAGATATTTAAAAGACCTCGCCATAGCCTTGCTCTTCATCTCCCTGCTGGCTTTTGCCATCCGGCTGGTGACCTACAACTCCAAATCAACCAAGGTGCCGGATCAGTCCAAATACACCAACGAATCTGTCTCCGATACCCTGCGCAACAGGATCATGTCTATCGAGAAATCGATTCTCGAGCGCAAGAATACTGTCTTTACGGTTGCCCACGATCCCCTCAGGCAGGGCAATATCATCAAGGACCGCTTTGACTTGGCCAAGGAATTTGAAAGCGCCCTGCGCAACACTTTCCGCCCCACGGGAACCTATATCGACGAGGAGACCGGGAAACGGTTGGTCACTGTGGAGTATCAGGACAAGATCTACACTGGCGGTGTGGGCGATGTGATAGAAGGGCGCCGAATCACTTGGATCAATGAGCAAAACGTTGGTATCTATTACGGCGGGCCGCAAACCCTGAGCATACAGCCGCGTCCCCAAATGCCCGATTTCTCGCAAGAGGAACTCAGGCGGCAAAACACCGATCAAAACTATTAATCATGAAAAAATACTACGAAGCTGGAGAAAATATGTTGAATGCCTTCGTGTTCAAACGCTTTATGATTTGCACTCTGATTCTGAGTTTCCTGCTGGGGATCGCAGCCTTGAGTGCACAAACGAGCGCTCTTAGAAAACCCGTGACTCTTAACAGCGTGGACGAACCCCTGTCCTCCGTGCTCAGCACCCTTGCCCGTCTCAGCGGCACCAATATCGTGCTGGCCACAGACCAGTCTGCCGGCACTGAAAAGGAACAGAAACGGGTGACCGTCAGCATCAAGGACGTTCCTGTCGAAACAGCCGTCTCACTGGTGGCCAAATCCGCCGGGCTGTCCTATAAGATCTACGGTGACAACACCTTCCTCGTGGGGACCCAGCAAAATATCGCCGAGTCTTCAGGCCATCGCAGCAATATCATCTACCTCAAGAACCTCGATGCCGCCAAGGTTAGCGAAGCACTTGCCAATTCCGAGGTCTCCGTGGTCCCGCTGGAAGGCCAAAACGCCATCATGGTCTATGGCAACACAGATACTTTTGAAAGCGTGAGAGATTTGGTGCAGACGATCGACATCGCTCAGAAGCAGATTGAAATCAGGGTACGCCTGATCGAGATTAGCCTCACCGACGCCAAGAAATTTGGCATCGACTGGAGCCGCCTCAACCACCTCACTACCGTCCTCGCCGAAGATCCTGTGAACGCAGAGGGAACGGGACTGCCCTATAACTTTAGCGATTCGGAGGGATATCTACCCTACGGCAACCCCACCGATTTCGAAATTCTGCCGGACCAGCAGTATTTCCAGAGGATCAACGGCTTCAACGACATCGGCCATTTCAGCCGTCAGTTGACCGCCTTTGACATCACCATAGACTGGCTGCTGGAAAACAATGCCGCCAAGCTGCTTACCGATACCCGGGTGACCGCCCTGAACGGCAACGAAGCCCAGATTCATATCGGTGAAGTGGTGCCCTTCGTGGTTACCGACAACGACAAACAGATCCAGGTCGAGCGAGAAGAAGTGGGCATCATGCTCACGGTTACGCCCACGGTCAACGATGAAGGCCAGATCACCGCTCACATCGCACCGGAAGTTAGCTCTGTCACCGAACTGGTGGGCGGCTATGTACCCCGTAAAAAGGTGCGCCGCATTTCCTCAACAGTCACCGTCCCCAACGAGCATAAGATCATCGTGGGCGGTCTGCTTAGCTCCAGTATCAGCCAGAAAGTGAGCAAGCTTCCGCTGCTGGGTGACATGCCCTTCATCGGCAGACTGTTCCAGCACCGTCAGGAACAAGTGGAAAATTCCGATCTGATCATTGAGATCACGCCTAGATTGGTCACTGCTGACCAGTTCAGCATCGACCCGGAAATCCAGAATAGCAAAGACTTGGGCGAACCGGTTTTGGATGAACGCCTCACCCGTCGTCTGATTAAGTATGAAAATGACGAGAACTAAGGGGAGATACCATGAAGAAGTTTAAAACCTTTTTACCCCTTCTGACCTTGCTGGTGCTAACACTTGCGGTTTTCTCATCCTGTGACAGGCGCTTGCCGCCTCTCACTGGTGGGTTAAGCACTGATCCCAACGAAATGCGGATCATTACCAAGATTACCGCCTCACCGGATACCATCTATGCTGACAACAACATCACGTTTTCTGAAATCAGCGTTACCGTGAAAAACGGTGAAGGTTTCGGTGTGCCCTCGCAGATAGTGAATTTCCGCACGAATCTGGGACGTATCCTGGCCGCAGTTCCCACAGACAGCAGCGGTGTGGCCACCACCACCTTCTGGGATGACGGCGAAAGTGGCCTTGCCACTATCACAGCCGTGGTTCGCAAATACTCGGCAACTGACACCAATGTGCTTGCTTCCGCCGATACTGCCGAAGTGCAGGTCTTCATCGACGAAGTTCCCGAAGTGGAGAATGTCACCCTGAATTTCCTCTCCCAGGCAAACCCCTATCCCATGAATGTGATGCAGACCACCGAAATCAATGCCATGGCCATTAATGTTCTGGGCAATCCGGTGCCGGACAACACCCTGATCACCTTTAACTGCACCATGGGCAGGTTTGTTGACGACGCCGGCAACGTGCTGGGTGTTACCTTTGTGGGCAAAACAATTAATGGCCGCGCCTATGCGAAGTACAATGCCGGAGCGGTGGCAACCACCACGCCTGGTGTGGAAAACGCCTTTGTGACAGCCACAATCGGCAATGTGAACAGCACCCGGGAAGTGCTGATCAGGCCTGGAAACCCCTTCACCATAGGGCTGCAGTCCTTTGTAGAGGTAGGTGGCGAACTCATAGAGGCGGACACCAGTTTCGTGGCCAGCCAAAACCGTATCTTCATGCGCGCTACGCTTAACGATCCCCACGGAAATCCCTGCCAGATAAAGCCGGTGCGCTTTGAAACGGACCTGGGCACTTTCATAAACACAACCCAATCCGTTACCATCAATACAGACAACATGGGTGAAGCCCAGGTGCGGTTTACGCCTGGCCTCACAGCTGGGGCAGCCACCATCAAGGCTTTTGCCAACAACGACACCCTGCAGACCCAGCTTATCTTCAACGTCACTTCTGACGACATCCACTCCATCTCCTTCACTCAGGATGAACAAATCGTGCTCGATGTTGCCAATACAGGTGGCACCGATACCGCCATCCTCAGGGTGAAGCTTAAAGACATCAACGGCAACCTGATCGACAGACCCCAGGATATCTATTTCCGGATTATGAATACAACCCCTCCCGCGGGAGCCAACCTCAACGGCTACCCCGTGATGGACAGTGTGCTGGTGGTATCCAATGGAGGTGAAGCCCAAATCTCTGTGAACAGCGGCACCCAGTCGGGAATCCTGATCATCAGGGCTTCCTGCACCACTGAATCCGGCAGATGGGTGCATGCCACCAAGGCCAATATTGTGATCAGGTCCGGACCTCCGCATGAGGTGATTCCCTCCATTGGTGCATTCAACACCGGTGAAAACATGGAAGGCGGGCTGTGGCGCGTCGTTGCCCAGGCCGTGGTCAAAGATATTTATGGCAACCCGGTCGGGTATAGAACCTCTGTGTTGTTTGAGCTCATCAACAACGTTACCAACTGCCAGATAGTCGGCGATGCCTACACAGGCAACGCAAACGTGGCCGGAGACTCCCTTGCCGGAGTGGCCTTCACCACGCTTACCTATTCTGGCATCTATACCTATGATTGGATCACCATCCGGGCCAGTACAGGAGAAATGCATGGCACTAGCGTGGCTGGCTATGCCACAGTTCAGCTTCCGCTCAACGATCCCGAGTTCGAGATCCAAGCCATCCCAGCCTCGCTGGTCTTTGGCGCCACCAGTCCGGATTGGAAATCAGCCGATATATTTGCCGTGCTCACCGACGGCCAGGGATCGGCCGTGGGCAACGCTCCCATCATGCTGCTCTCCACCAAGGGACAGTTTGTGGCCATACCAGGCTACAACAATAACTATCCGACTGATCCGCCCTGGCAGATCTACACCGATGACGGGAGTTGGGGCACCGGGGAAAAAGCTGGCTGGGCCTGGGGACAGATCCGATATCACAGGTTGGAGTGTCCAGCCGGCGATGGGATGACCGAAACCGCCGGAGAAACCAGCGGCATTGTATTCGCCCGCATCATGGGCACCAACGTAACAGCGGAAACGAGCGTCCACCTCTACCGCTACTGGACACCTGGTCCCCCATTCTAAGAAACTTCACCCGATACGCGGAGGCGGCCCCGGCCGTCTCCGCCGCTTCGGCTTTATAATGTTGGCGCGGGCTGCCACAACGGTTCCAAAATACCATGTAAGGATGATTTAAATGAATTATAACCCGCAATTTGCCCCCTTCGGTGAAATCGTGGTCCACGAAGGCTATGCCACCGAAGATCAGGTCAAAGAAGCTCTCACCAAACAATCCAATTTCGGGCTCAAGATCGGTGAGACCATGGTCAAGCTTGGCCATATCACCGAGGCGCAGCTGCTTTCCGTGCTGCACATGCAGCTTGATTACGAGATCGCCCAGGAAAGCGAACTGATGGAAATTGACCTGGAAGTAGTCAGAATGATCCCTGAACCCTATGCCAACCAGAATCGCGTGATCG
This sequence comes from Candidatus Cloacimonadota bacterium, assembly GCA_012516855.1. Lineage (NCBI taxonomy): Bacteria > Pseudomonadati > Candidatus Cloacimonadota > Candidatus Cloacimonadota bacterium. The sequence goes on along the minus strand of JAAYWB010000046.1, from coordinate 3,289 downwards.
CTCTGCGCGAAGATGACGACGGTATGGTGGTGGCCATGACAGATCCAGACAACCTTACAGTGCTGGACAGCCTCAAGAAAATCCTGGGCAAGAACGTGAAGCCCAGGCTGATCTCCGATACCGCGCTGCGCGACACCATCGAAAAGCACTACAAGAGAATCCGCACCACCTCCGAGGTGGAAGACGCGGTTGACGGCTTCGATTTTGTGGCTATGGACGACGACGAGAACGAGATCACCATTTCTGCTGCTTCCGGTGAGGCTGATGCTCCCATCGTAAGACTTTTGAATCTGATCATCAACGAAGCGATCAAGTCCAACGCCACCGACATCCACATCGAGCCCCTGATTAAAAACACCCGGGTGCGTTACCGTGTGGACGGTGCTCTGCGTGAAGTGATGACCCCGCCCATTGGCATGCACCCCGGCCTTATCTCTCTGGTCAAGGTGATGTCCAAGCTGAACATCGCTGAACGAAGACTGCCCCAGGATGGCCACATTGCTCTCAAAACCTCACTCAAGAGTGTGGACGTGCGTGTATCCATCACCCCCACCGTGCTGGGTGAAAAAGTGGTGATGCGTCTTCTGGACAAGGGTGAGTTTGGCTTCAAACTCAACACCCTCGGTTTTGAACAGGAAGACATGGACATCTTCAACCGCATCATCCGCCGGCCTTATGGCATCATCATCGTCTCCGGCCCCACCGGCAGCGGTAAATCCACTTCCCTCCACGCCGCCCTCAAAGAGATCGAGGATGTGGAAACCAATATCATCACCGTGGAAGACCCTGTGGAATACCGTCTGGAAGGCGTCACCCAGATTGAGACCAAGGAACAGATCGGCCTCACCTTTGGTACCGCCCTCCGCTCCGTGCTGCGCCAAGACCCGGATATCGTGCTAATAGGTGAAATCCGTGACGAGGAAACCGCCGACATCGCCATTAAGTTTTCCCTCACCGGTCATCTGGTTTTTTCCACCCTGCACGCCAACGACGCCCCCTCGACAGTCACCCGTCTCATCGATATCGGCATCAAGCCTTATCTGGTGGGTTCTTCACTCAGCCTGGTGATGGCCCAGCGCCTGGTTCGCAAAATCTGTCCTTACTGCATCATGGATTACAAGCCAACCGACCAGGAGATCAGCGATTGCGGACTCAGCCCGGAACAGGCCGCCCAGATCAACTTTAAGATCGGCCGTGGCTGCGTACACTGCGACAACACCGGATTTGCAGGCCGCACAGGCATCTTTGAGCTCCTTACGGTCAATCCCGAAATCCGCAGCATTATCTACGACGGCGGCAACCAGGACCTCATCCGCGAAGCCGCTCTCCGCGCCGGAATGCGCACCCTGCACGATGCCGCCATAACCAAGATGGTCAAAGGTATCACAACCATCCGCGAAGTCATCAAGATGACCATCGTGGAATAATCTTCGAAAGGTTTAGCCAATGCCGAATTTTGCCTATATCATCAAGGACGTCAAGGGCGCCAGGGTCGAAGGCATACTCAAAGCCGATTCTCTGGACCAGGCCGTGGACAAACTGGCCAAGGAAGGAAGCACCATAATCTCGGTGAAAGCCGCCTCGGAAGGCGCTTTCAAGGGCAAGTTGTCCCTCTCCGACAAGATCATGCTCTCCATTTACAAGTGGCGCACGGGAGTTTCGCTGAAAACTCTGGTCTTCTTCACCCGCCAGCTCTCCACCATGTTCTCTGCCGGTCTCACCATCGAAAAAGCCCTCACGGATCTGGAAAAGGCTGAAAAGAATGCCAAATTCGCCAAGATATTGCGGCGCCTTTCCGACGATATCCGCAAAGGTTATTCGCTTTCAGAAGCCATGGAACAGCATCCCGGTGTCTTCAATCCACTCTATATCGCCCTGGTGAAGGCCGGTGAGGTCTCCGGAACCCTGCACACCATCCTGGATGAGCTTTCCGACTATCTGGAAAAGATCGAGGACACCCGCCGCAAGGTGAGCTCCGCTATGGCTTATCCTATCTTCATCCTCATTTTCCTGGCCGTGGTGGTCTGGTTTCTCTTCTACTATGTGGTACCCATGTTCGCCGAAGTCTATGAAGGCTTCGACGCCGAACTGCCCGTGCCAACCCAGATCGCCATTGGCATCAGCAACTTCATCACCAATAACGTGTTCCTGGCCATCCTGGCAGTTATCGGCGTGATTGTCGCCCTCTGGGTGGTTAATCTCACCAACAAGGGGCGTTACGTTTGGGATAGCATCAAGCTGAAACTGCCTGTCTTCGGCGGAGTTACCGTCAATTCCATCATGAGCAAATTCTCCCGCACCTTCTCAATCCTCATGGCGGCGGGCGTGCCCATCATGGATACCATGGAGCTAACCGAGAATGTGGTGCAGAACGCCGTGATCGAAGGCGGCATCCGCCGCGCGCGGGTGATGGTGAAAGAAGGCTATGGCGTGGCCAACGCCTTTCGCCGCACCGGATTGTTTCCACCCACCCTCCTGCAGATGATCGGCACCGGAGAAGAAACTGGCGACATGGACAAGCTGCTGGGCAAAGCCGCCCAGTTCTACGAAAAACTGGTCGATGCCGTGATCGAGCGCCTCACTTCGCTCATCGAGCCCTTCCTTATCATTATCATGGCCGCTGTGGTTGGCGGCATCATCGTGGTGGTTTACCTGCCCATCTTCAGCCTCGGCGAAGCGATGACCCAAGGCATCAAATAATCCATTCAACCATAAAGTCTTGCAAGGCCGGTTCACCCCGGCCTTTTTTGATTGCCGGCCTTCCCCTCGCCTCTTCGCCAGGCCAATTAGTGTTCCTGCGCAGCCTCCAGCTGTTTTGGCTCCGGAGCCAGGCCGTTCCGCTTCTCACCTCGACCATCACGGTCACTGGCGAGCCTGGACATGTATTCCATCAAATCGATAGACCGTCTCTCCAGCAGGTAAGAAAGAGAGCCAGAATTCCTCAACCACTTCATTTGAACGTCATAACTGCTTAGCCACCGCGGAATCCTGCCAGTCACGCCCTGAGCGCTCGTGTCCATCTCTCTTTCATGCCTCCCGTAGGATACTCGCATCAAATGCGGACATCAGGCGGGAGGCATATCCGTGACCAAAGATAGGGCGTTAACGGCCATACTATGTCTTTTCGCTTGTTCAAGGCACCAGGATGTCGCATCCATAATATATAAGACCGTTGCACGCAAAAGTGGACATAAAGTAGGTGTAATAACTTCTTGACAAAATAACTATGCAATTCATTTTGGTTCCATATAACACAGGAGCCAAACATGGAAAAAGAGACCATCACCTT